>JASCOI010000064.1 GCA_029959665.1 Microbacteriaceae bacterium PS02333 | reverse complement strand
GCCCGTGACCGACTGGTCACGGGCCTCCCGTCCGGCGTCGAGTGCGCGGAAGTGATGGCTGGTCCCCGTCCGGATCGCACCATCTGCGCACTCGGCCGACCGGCCGGACCGGCCACCCGGTCGAGTGCGCGGACGTGGCGTCGCGCCCGACCCGGGAACCGCTCCTTCTGCGCGCTCGTTCCGCGGATCCGGGGTCGGCACATGGCGGACTGGAGGCTCGTGGCGGCGTGGCCACGGGCCTCCCGTCCGGTGCGTGCGGAGCCCGCCGCCGATGGTTGCGTCCGCAACGAGCGACACCCTCGACGTCGTTCGACGTCGAGGGTGTCGTTCCGAGTCGGCCAGCTCAGCCGACCGGACCGCGCCCGGCTCAACTGTTGTCGAGCGGCAGCCCCGGCGGATTGATCTCCGACTCCTGCACGGCCTCGTTCGACAGGTTGTACGCCCGCAGCCACTTGGCGTACGTGCCGTCCGCGATGAGCTCGTTGATCGCCTTCTGGACCGGCTCCACGAGTCCGTTGTCCTTCTTCGTCGTCGCGGCGATGAGTCCCTGCAACGACCCACCCGCACCGGAGTACGTCCCCGCGGTCTTGGTCGGGTTCGCGCTGCCGGTGCTCTGCGTGTTCTGGTAGGCGACACCCGGGTTCGGGCCGAAGTAGGCGTCGATCTTGCCGGAGTCGAGCGCGAGCTTCGTCGAGTTCGTGTCCGGGTAGTACTTGACCGTCAGGGTCTTGCCTGCGGCCTCGAGCTGGTCCTTCCACTCGAGCAGGATCTTCTCCTGGTTCGTCCCGGACCCGACGGCGACGGTCTTGCCCGCGAGCACCGACGGGTCGCCGTCGAACGTCCAGTCGCTCGACTTCAGGACCTGGAAGGCCAGGTTGTCCTCGCGGTACGAGGCGAAGTCGTACTTCTCCTTGCGCTGCTCGGTGTCCGTGATGTTCGAGAACCCGACGTCGACCGAGCCGCTGTCGATGCCGACGAACAGGTTGTCCCACGTGGAGTTCTTCACCTGCGCGTCGAGCCCGAGCTTCGCGGCGACGAGCCGTCCGAGGTCGGGCTCGGCACCCGTGAGGGTCTTCTGGTCGTCGCCGGTGTAGGCCAGCGGGGGGAACCCGGAGGGCAGCGCGCCGATGCCGATGACGAGTTCGCCCGACTCCTTGACGTCGGACGGCAGCGCGTCGTGGAGCTTCGTGTCCTCGGCGACGGTGAGGGTCGTCTCCTTCGCGGCACCGTTCGAGGCGGCACCGATGGTGACGGTGCCGTCGGACGAGCCGGAGCCGGTGCCGGCGTTCGCTCCCGCGGCGCAGCCGGCCAGGGCGACGACGACGCCGGCGGCGATGACGAGGGCGCCGGTGCTGCGCCAGCGGGACAGGGTGGTGATGGGCATGGTTCTCCTGGGGTCGGGTGCTGTGGGGGTGGGGAGTCGGGGTCAGCGCAGGCGGCTGAGGAACGCGCGGGTCCGGTCGTGGCGGGGTGCGTCGAGGACCTGCGACGGCGGACCCTGCTCGACGATCCGGCCGTGGTCGAGGAACACGACGTGGTCGGCGACCTCGCGTGCGAAGGCGATCTCGTGCGTGACGATCACGAGGGTCGTGCCGGACGCGGCGAGGGACCGGATGACGCCGAGCACCTCGCCGACGAGCTCCGGGTCGAGCGCCGAGGTGGGCTCGTCGAGCAGGAGCACCTCGGGCTCGAGGGCCAGCGCGCGGGCGATCGCCACGCGCTGCTGCTGGCCGCCGGAGAGTTGCCGCGGACGGGCGTCTGCGCGGTCGCCCAGCCCGACCTGCTCGAGCAGGGCGATGCCGCGGACCCGGGCGGAAGCGACTCGGACACCGGAGGCGACGAGTCCCTCGATCACGTTCTCGAGCGCGGTCAGGTGCGGGAACAGGTTGAAGTGCTGGAACACGAACCCGATCCGGGCGCGCTGCCGGAGGATCGCTCGCTCGGGGAGTTCCTTGTACCGACCGGTCGCCGGAACCAGCCGCACGCCGATCGTCTCGTCGCCGATCGTGACGACGCCGCGGTCCAGCGGTTCGAGGTGGTTGATCGCCCGGAGCAGCGTGGACTTCCCGGACCCGGACGGCCCGAGCACGGCGGTGACGCTCCCGGCCGCCAGGTCGAGGTCGACCCCGTCGACGACCCGGTTGTCGCCGAAGGCCTTGACGGCCCCGCGGATGCTGATGGTGGCGCTCACGAGACGGCCCTTCCGTCGTTGCTGTCGGAGGTGACCAGACGACCAGCGGGTGCCGACGATCGGACCGGAGCCGAGCCTCCCGTCCGGATCCGCCGCCAGGCGGCGCGGACCCGCTGCAACGGCGTCGGCGGCAGCGTGCGCACCGAGCCGCGGGACGTCCACCGCTCGACGTAGTACTGGACGACGGAGACGGCACTGGTCAGCGCGAGGTACCAGAGCGTCGCGACGACGAGCAGCGGGATGATGTCCGTCGGGTAGGTGCTCGACAGGTTCTGGACGACCCCGAACAGGTCGAGGAGCGACACGTAGAACAGCAGCGAGCTCGCCTTGAGCAGCCCGACGATCTGGTTCACGAACGCGGGGACGATCGACCGCATCGCCTGCGGCAGCACGATGCGGAGGAACTGCCGGTGTCGGGGGAGCCCGAGTGCCTGCGCGGCCTCGTGCTGCCCGTGGTCCACCGCGAGGACCCCCGCGCGGACGATCTCCGACGCGTAGGCGATCTCGCTGAGGCTCAGCCCGATCACGCCGATCGCCAGGTCGCCGAGCACGTTCGCGGTCGGCACCTCGACGTGCGGGCCGAACGGCACCCCGATCCCGATCGTCGGGTACAGGTTGCCGAGGTTGTACAGGAAGACGAGCACCAGGATCAGCGGTACGGACCGGAACAGCCAGACGTACCCCCAGGCCAGGCTCGACAGCACCGGGTTGCGCGACAGGCGGGCGATCGCGACGACGATGCCCCCGGCGAAGCTGATCACGGCGCTGAGCGCCGTCGCGACGAGCGTGAGCTGCAGGCCGGTCATGATCGCCGGGCTGAACAGCCACTTCCCGACCCGCGGCCACTCCCAGGACGGGTTCGTGAAGAGCGTCTCGACGAGGTTCGCGAGCAGCACGAGCACGACGGCCGCGGCGATCCAGCGCAGGGGGTGGCGGAGCGGGATGACGGGGCGGTCGAGTGCGGCGCGTCCGGCCGCGGCGGTCGCGTCGGTTGCGTCCGTCGCGTCGGTTCCGTTCGGCCTGGAGGCTCGGGGCGGCTCCGCCCCGTCGGACCGGATGGTCTTCTCGAACGGGTGGATCCCCACCTCCTCCGACGACTTGGTCACGTCGTACAGCGGGGTGTAGCCGAGCCGGGTGTACAGCCGGACCGCCTCGGGCTGACGCGGCCCCGTCGTCAGGTACACGCGCCCGAAGCCACGTCGTCCGGCCTCGGCCTCGAGCTCCTCGACGACGACGCCGGCGAGGCCACGGCCACGCGCCTCGGGGGCCGTCCAGATCCGCTTCAGCTCGATCGTGTCGTCGCCGTACGGCTTGAACGCGCCGCCGGCCACCAGCCGGTCGTCCTCGTACAGCAGCACGAACGTGCCGAGCGGCGCGGTGAAGTGCTCGACGGGGTACCGGTTGATCTCGGTGGAGGCCGGCTCGCCGAAGTGGTCGCCGTAGCGGGTGTCGTACTCGCGTTCGAGGTCCGCGAGCATCGGCGCCGCTGCCGGGTCGTCGGGGCGGACGGTGCGGAACGCGAGGGCGCCGTGCCGGTGCTCCGTCGCCTGTGCCGTGTCGGTCATGGCGTGACCGTACGAGGGGTCGGCGGCCCCCGACAACGCCCTGCGCAACACAGCGGCACGGAACGGAACGGAACGTCACGTCGGCGTGGTGGATGACCTTCCGTGACGCGTCAGCGGCTCGTCGGGTACGTGGAGAACGCCCTCAGCTGAGGACGGACCGCAGCCGTGGGAGCGTCTCGACGTCCTCGTGCGCGCCGCCGCCCTCGTGGCCGTTGAACTCCCACACCGTCATCTCCTTCGGGCCCCCGTGCGCGTTGTACGCCGCGTAGACGGTCGAGGGCGGGCAGGTCGGGTCCATGAGCGCGGTGGAGTACCAGGCCGGAGCCGTCGCGCGGGCGGCGTGCAGGACCCCGTCGAAGTACGCCAGCGTGCCGAACACCTGGTCACGCTTCGTGCGGTGCACCGTGAGGTACTGCGCGATCTCGCGGTAGGGGTACGCGTCGGTGATCGTCGTGCCCCGCGGGAAGTCGCAGAGGAACGGCACGCGGGGGAACACCCCGGCGAGTCCCTCGACCAGACCCGACACCGCGATCGCCATGCCGCCGCCCTGGCTGACGCCGAGCACGGCGATGCGGGCGGGGTCGACGAGGTCGATCGCCCGCGCGGCGTCGACGGCACGGACGGCGTCGGTCGTGAGTCGGCGGTAGTAGTAGGTCTCAGGCGACTCGATGCCGCGCGTCATGACCCCAGGGACCGCGGGGCCGGAACCGTCCGGGTCCGGGGTGTCCCCGACGGACCAGCCGGACCCCTGCCCGCGCGTGTCCATGAGCAGGTGCGCGTACCCGGCGGACGCCCACAGCAGCTGCTGGGTCGCGAGGCCCCGCCCGCCGCCGTAACCGATGTACTCGACCACCGCGGGGAGCGGCGCGTCCGGGCTCGTGCCGGCGGGGACGGTCAGCCAGGCGTGGATCCGCTGCCCGGCCCAGCCGGCGAAGCTCACGTCGTAGGTGTCGAGCGTCGTGAGACCCGTCTCGACCCGCTCGACGACGACGTCGACGGGGTGCTGCCGGGCGTCGGCGAGGGTGGTGGTCCAGAAGTGGTCGAAGTCATCGGGCTCGACGACGCTCCCGCGGTAGGCGAGGAGCTCGGGCCCGGTCATGTCCGTGTACACGACACCGACCCTGGCACGGCTGCGTCGGGTCTGGCTAGGAGCGGACGAGTCGAGCGATGGCCTCGGACGCTTCCTTGATCTTCGCCTCGGGGTCGCCGCCGTCCGCCATCGCATCGGCGACGCAGTGGCTGAGGTGGTCCTCGACGAGGCCCAGTGCGACCGACTGCAGGGCCTTCGTCATCGCGGACACCTGGGTGAGGATGTCGATGCAGTACTGCTCGTCCTCGACCATGCGCTGCAGCCCGCGAGCCTGGCCCTCGATGCGCCGCAGACGCTTCAGGTAGGCGTCCATGGACGAGATGTAACCGTGGTGGTGCTCGGTCATGGCGCCTCCTGTCGAGTGGTACCCCACCAGGGTATGTCATGCGGCCGGGACCGCCCCACGGCTGCCGGTCCGCTTGCGGTCGGCTGTCGGTGGTGCGCCCTACCGTGACCGTCGTGGTGGAACCCGTCGACGCGTGGTGGCGCCGCCGACAGTGGTCGCGCGGTGTGCCGGTGCCGTACGCCATCGGGGAGTTCCGCGCCGCGTGGGCGTCGTACCCGGTGCTCGTCCGGCAGTACCACCCGGAGTGGAACGCCGGCATCGTCCTCACCCAGATCCCACCGGCGGCAGAGGTCCTCCTGACCTGGGAGTGCGACGTCGGCCACGTGTTCGTCGCGACCCCGGCGGAACAGCGCGGGCGTCCCGGTCGTGAACGTCGTCGTTCCGTCTGGTGCCCCGAGTGCGCGCTGATGGCGAAGCCGCAACGCTGGCCGACCCTGCCCGAGGAGTGGCCCGAAGCCGTTCCTGCACCCCAACGGGCGGTACGGGTGACCGGTCGCCAGACCCTGCCGGCCGCTCCCGGACGCGGGATCGGCGCCTCCGGGACGTCGTCCGGCATGCCGACCGGAGCGATGGCGTCCGAGCGTGTCCGTCGGCCCGGTGCGGTCCGGTCGTCCGGCTCCCGCTCGGGGACTCCCTCTCGCTCGGCGGCTCCTCGTCGCATCTGCCAGAAGACCCCGCGGCTTCCGTCCGGCGACGCCTTCGTCAGCGTGTGTGCGCCGGCGACGGCCTCCGCGGTGGAAGCCGAACTCCGGCAGGCGCTGTCCGACCGCTTCGACTTCACGTTCGACCGGAACGCGATCCGCCTCGACCGACCGTTCCACGACCACGTCGAGGCGTGGCCGGACATCATCCTGCCCGAACTCCGCGTCGCGATCGAGTACGACTCCACCGGACGGCACGGCCTCGAGCACGTGGGGCCCCGCGAGGCGTCCGACCGCCGCAAGGACCGGGCGATCCGCGGTGTCGGGTGGGAGGTGATCCGGATCCGCACCGGTCGGCTGCCCGCGCTCGGCCCCCACGACCTGCAGGTGTCGGGCATCTCCGGTCGGACCATCACGAGCCTGGTCGACACGCTCCGTGACGTCCGCGGCGCGCTCTTCGTCGACGCCTACGCACGCTGACGCCGCGCCCGTCACCCGCGGAGCGCCAGCGCCTCGCTCGTCCATCGCGCGTGCAACGCCCACGGGTCCGACACCCCGCCGGCGACGACCGCGACGTGCTCGAGCAACGCCGGCGTCGTGCGGAACCACTCGGTCCCCGGATACCGCGTCGCGGCGAACTCCCCGTGCCGACGCCGTTCGAGCACCCGGTCGCCCCGCTCGAACGCCATCAGCTCCTGGTGGCTGATCCGCCCCAGCCGCTGCCGGGGGTTCGCCGTCGTGCCGATCTTGATCCGGTCGCCGACGTCGTCGCGCTGCCGCAGGTAGTACACGACGTCGACCCGCGGGAGAGCGAGGTCGCCGTCGGGGACGTCCCCGTACGGCCACTCGCACACGGCGCACACCGATCCCGACGGCCACCGCACGCCGAGCCGCGATCCGCAGACGAGACACGGGCCGGGCAGGAAGTCCTCGGTCCCTCGGGCGGCGGCGGCGAAGTCGGCCACGAGCACCACGTGCGACTCGCACAGCGGCACCGGCGTGCCGGACGCGACCGGGCCCGCGCAGCCCGGGACGCAGCAGGACTGGACCATGCGCCGAACGCTACCGGCGACGTCCGACGCTCCCCGGGCCTCCCGTCAGGTGTCCCGCCGTCAGGACGCCGCGACCGTCTCTGACGGTCCCCGCGCTGCGCGGTCCACCCGCGCGAGCGACCGGTCCACCAGGGTGATGACGAGGAAGAGCGTCGCAGCCCCCGCCATGAACCACGCCAGGTCGTGGAGTCCCGCGTCCGTCGTCCCGTGGTGGAAGAACGCCCCGCTGGCCGACGACGCGATCATCGCCCCGAGGTACATGAACGTCCGGAGGAGCCCTGCGGAGGCACCCACCCGCGCGGGGTCCGCCTGGTGGTAGAGCGTGTTCTGCACCGCCAGGTTCACGAGCCCCTGGGGGATGCCGAGCACGATCGCGACCACGAGCAGCAGTGCGATCGGCGAGCCGGACCCCGCGAACAGGACGACGACGCACCCGACGACCTGCGCGGCCGCACCGACCACGAGCTTGCCGCGGATCTCCGGGCGTCGACCGGTGAGCGTGGCGACCAGGATCCCCGTCGCGAACGTCGGCAGCAGGACGAGCCCCGCCTGGGACGGCGAGAGCCCGCGACCGCCTTCGAGCCACTGCGTGAACCCGTAGAGGAAGCAGTACGACACCGTGGCCGCCAGCACGCCACGGGCGTACGTGACGAGCAACGGCACGTTGCCGGCGAAGACCCGCACGTCGATGAACGGGTCGGGAGCGCGCAGGGAACGCCACGCGAAGGCGGCGCCGAACAGCACGGCGAGCCCGAGCAACCACAGCGTCCCGACCTCGATCGACATGAGGAAGAGCAAGAGGGTGACGAGCGTCCCGGCGAACAGCACGATCCCGAGCAGGTCGATCCGGAGCCGGCCGGCACCAGGGGTCGTGGGCACCGTGCGCGGCAGGACCAGCGCCCCGAGCACCAGGCACGCGACCGCGAGCGGGATGTTCACCGCGAACGTCGCACGCCAGCCGCCGACCCCGATGAGGAGCCCGCCGAGCGTCGGCCCGATGACCGCGATCGTCTGGGTCGCGACCGACAGCGCCGTGAGCACACCGGCGGGGGAGGCGATCCCGGTGCGGTCCGCCTCGGAGCGGATGAGGTACATCGAGGCCGGGTAGCCGGCGCAGGTGCCGAACCCGAGCACGACGCGCGCGGCGATGAGGACCCCGAGGTTCGGCGCGAACACGCCCAGCACGCCCGCGATGCCGGTGAGTGCCGCTCCGATCAGGAACAGCCGTCGGGGCCCGAAGGTGTCCACGAGCCGTCCGACGAGCGGCTGTCCGATGCTCGTCGCGAGGTAGAGCGCCGACACGAGCCACGCCGTTTGCGACGGGGGAGCGCCGAACGCCGACGCGATGGGCACGAGGGCGACGGCGATGATCGAGGAGTTGATCGGGTTGAGGATCGACCCGAGCATCATCGGTGCGAGCAGCCGCCGGTCGAACCGGTCGGTGCGAGCGGCAGTGCTGGCGGACATGCCGCCACCGTACGCTCCTCAGCGCAGTTGTACAACCATGCTGTACAAAAGGATCAGTCGAAGATCACGCCGATCGGCTCGCGCTTCTCCTCCTGGAACCGATCCTCGGCGCGACCCAGCGCCCAGTACGCCGACAGGGACATGTCCGACTTCTCGAGTTCCCACTCGTCCTGCAGGAGGCGACGGATCGCCTTCATCGCGGTCCGCTCGCCGTGCGCGAAGACCTGGACCGGACGGGAGGCTCGTGGCAGTTTCCGGGCCTCCTCCAGCAGGAGCGTGCCCGGCTCGGCGCCGGCGGCGTCGCGGTACAGCCAGCGGAGCGCGATCCCCGCCGGGTGCGGGATGTCCTGCTCGTCGTCCGGGCCGGCGATCTCGACCAGGGCGACACCCGTGGCGGAGTCGTCCATCGCCTCCAGTGCGGACGCGATCGCGGGCAGTGCACTGTCGTCACCGAGCAGCATGTGCGCGACGGCCGGGTCGGTGCTCGGCGCGTAGCCGCCGCCCGGGCCGGACAGTGCCAGCGTGTCGCCCGGTTCCGCCGCCGCGGCCCAGGGACCTGCGAGTCCCTCGTCCCCGTGCACCACGAAGTCGATCGCGATCGTGCGGGCATCGTGGGAGATCGCCCGGACGGTGTAGGTGCGGCGTGCGGGACGGTCCTGCTTCGGGAGGGTCTCGCGCAGCGCCTCGAGGTCGTACGGTGGCTGCAGTCCGAGCGACGGCTTCGCGAGCAGGAGCTTCACGTACTTGTCCGTGGTCTCGAGTCGTTCGGGGTCGGCTGCGTGGACGAAGTCCTCGAACGCGGGACCGCCGAGGTGGACCCGGACCATGTGCGGCGAGAGGCGCTCGGTGCGCTCGACGACGAAGACGTGCTGGGGGCGGTTCGGTTTGCTCATCGTGGTGGAGCTTCCTCTCGGGGGATCGCAATCGCCTGGAAGTTCGACGGACTGCTTGACGTCCGGCTCAGTAAGGTTAGCCTTACCTCATGGACAGTCCCGTCATCCCGTTCTCCGAGCTGCTGCGGAAGCGCACCCGTCGCTCGCACGGCTCCTCGGCGGGGAACGGCTTCATGGACGACCTGGTCGGCGGGAAGTGCGACGTCGCCGACTACGCCGCGCTGCTCGGACAGTACTCGTTCGTCTACGACGCCCTCGAGCGGGCCGCCGCACGCATGGCAGACCATCCGGTCGCGAGTCCGTTCGTCACCGCGCAGCTGACCCGGATGCCTGCGATCCGATCGGACCTCGAGTACCTCATCGGCTCGGACTGGTCCGAGTTGGTCTGCCCGCTGCCGGCGACGACCGCCTACGTGCGACGGCTGAACGAGGTCGCCGCCGAGTGGCCAGGCGGGTTCGTCGCACACCACTACACGCGGTACCTCGGCGACCTGTCCGGCGGGCAGATGATCGGCCGGATGCTCTCCGACCAGTTCGGGTTCGACACGAACGGCGTGCTGTTCTACATCTTCGACCAGGTCGCCGACCCGGCCGCGTTCGAGGACACCTACCGCGGCCAGCTCGACGCCGCGCCGTGGGACGACGACGAGCGCGAGCGGGTGATCGCCGAGGTCGAGCTGGCGTACGAGCTCGACAACGGTCTCCTCGCGGAGCTCGATGCCCGTCGCCGCCCGGACGTGGCGGTGACCGCGTGAGCGTCGAGGACCAGAGCGTGTTCCGACGAGCGCGCGGCGCATCCCACGCGCCCCGCTACCGCCGGATGCGCCGTGCCAGCTTCTGGATCGGGCCGGTCCGCGGAGCCCGTTCTGACGGGTCCTCGACCTCCTGCTGGTAGAAGTCCGCGAAGTCGACCATCATCGCCCGGCGCTCCGCGCGCAGGTACGCCCGACGCTCCCGGGTGAACGCGACGACGGTCGACCAGCACATCAGCACCATCACGACGCTGAACGGCAACGCCGTGGTGATCGCGGCCGTCTTCAGTGCGTTCAACCCACCGGCGAGCAGCAGCGCGACCGCGACGAGGGCGGTGACCGCGGCGAAGAACACCCGGATCCAGTTCTTCGGCTCGATCTGCCCGCCGGTCGCGATCATGCCCATCACGAGTGCCCCCGAGTCCGCCGAGGTCACGAAGAACACCCCGATCAGGACGATCGCGCCGATGACGAGCACCGATCCGGCCGGCAGGTCCCCGAGCATCTGGAAGAGCACCTGCTCGACGTTCACGCTCCCACCTGCACCGACGAGGTCCCCGTTCCCGTTGAGCTGGTCCCACAGCGCGGTCCCGCCCATGATCGAGAACCAGAGGAAGGTGAGCAGGGTCGGGACGAAGAGCACGCCGAGGACGAACTGCCGAACGGTCCGACCGCGGGAGATCCGGGCGATGAAGATGCCCACGAACGGCGCCCACGACATCCACCAGCCCCAGTAGAACGTCGTCCAGGCTCCCTGCCACTCCTGCCCGGCCTTGCCCGCGAACGCACTCGTGTCGAACGCGAGCCCGACGAAGCCCTGCAGGTACTGCCCGATCGACTGCACGAACTCGCCGAGCAGGAACTGGGTCGGACCGAAGACGAGCACGACGAGGAGCAGCGCGGCGGCGAGCAGCAGGTTGATGTTGGAGAGGTACTTCATGCCCTTGCCGACGCCGCTCAGCAGTGACCCGATGGCGATCAGCGTGACGACGACGATCAAAACGATCTGCAGGCCGCGCGTGTTCGCCGCGATGTCCGTGTAGTCGAGTCCGGCGCCGATCTGCAGGACACCGAGGCCGAGCGACGTGGCGACGCCGAACAGCGTCCCGACGAGCGCGACCACGTCGATGAGGTTGCCCCACCCGCCCGTGACCCGCTTGCCGAGGAGTGGTTCGAGGGCCCAGCGGATCGACACCGGGCGACCGCGGCGGTGGATCGCGTAGGCGAGCGCGAGCCCGACGACGACGTAGATGGCCCACGCGTGCAGGCCCCAGTGCAGGAACGTCTGGGACATCGCGCGCTGGGCGAGCTGCTCGTCGATGCCGGTGACGCCCGGCCTGGGGGAGGCGTAGTGGCTGAGCGGCTCCGCGACGCCGTAGAAGACGAGGCCGATGCCCATCCCGGCGGCGAACAGCAGTGCGAGCCAGGACATGGTGGAGAACTCGGGCTCCTCGTCGTCCTTGCCGAGCACGATGTCGCCGAACCGGCTGAACCCGATCCAGATCGCGAACAGGACGAACCCCGCTGCGACGATGACGTAGTACCAGCCGAAGTCCCGGACGATCGCGTCCTGCACCGTGGCGAAGACGGCCTCGGTCTGCTTCGGCGCGATGAGTGCGACGACGACGAACGCCAGCACCAGGCCCGCTGCCGGCCAGAACACCCAGCGCTTGACCGGCGGCTCGCGTCCGTCGTCTGCTGCCCGGACGGGAGGCTCGTCGTGCGCCGCCGGGGCAGCACCCGTCTCGTCGATGGCCGGTTCGGC
This sequence comes from Microbacteriaceae bacterium PS02333, assembly GCA_029959665.1. GTDB lineage: Bacteria > Actinomycetota > Actinomycetes > Actinomycetales > Microbacteriaceae > Curtobacterium > Curtobacterium guangdongense. The sequence goes on along the minus strand of JASCOI010000064.1, from coordinate 9,949 downwards.
ACCCTCGGCCGGTTCCGCAGTGTCGCTCACCCCCCGGATTCTACGAACGGACCCCGAAGTCCGTCCGGATGCGATGCGAATCCGCGCCGCCCGTCCGGACGGTCGTCGTCACCGGAGCCCGGCTGCCGATACGCTGCTCTGGACCCGGAGCGGTATACCGGGCCGACCCGAAAGGACGAGATGACGGCGATCGACGGATCGACGCGCTTCGGGAGCGCGCGCGACGATGTGAGCGGAGCGGTCGACAGCGACCTGCGATCGGATGTCCGCTACCTCGGCAAGCTGCTCGGGCGCGTGCTGCGCGAGAGCGGCGGCGACGACCTGCTGCGCGACGTCGAGGCACTGCGGGCCGCGGTGATCGAAGCGTACGAGGGCTCCGACGCGGACGGCGCTGCCCGTGCCGAGGCGGTCGTGTCCGGACTCTCGGCGGAACGCGCCGAAGAGGTCGCACGCGCCTTCACCACCTACTTCCACCTGACGAACCTGGCCGAGGAGCACCACCGCGTGCGCGTGCTCCGCCTGCGCGGGGACGACGGCGGTGTCGCGGGGGACTCCTTCCCGGCGACGTTCGCCCAACTCGTCGACGAGGTCGGCGCCGAACAGGCGGCGGCGCGACTCGACTCGCTCCGCTTCCACCCGGTGCTGACCGCGCACCCGACCGAGGCCCGCCGTCGCGCGGTGACCACGGCCGTCCGCCGCATCACGGATCTCATCGACGAGCGCGACCGGGCGAAGAACTCGACGGCGCTCGTGGAGAACGAACGGCGGCTGCTCGAGGAGATCACGAACCTCCTCCGCACGTCGCCGCTCCGCACCACCCGGCCGACCCCGCTCGACGAGGTCCGCACGGCGATGAGCGTGTTCGACCAGACGCTGTTCGAGATCGTCCCGCAGGTCTACCGTCTGCTCGACGACCGGCTCCAGGGCGACGCCGCAGGCAGTGCTCCGGCGAAGGCCCCGGCGTTCGTGCGCTTCGGCACCTGGATCGGTGGCGACCGCGACGGCAACCCGCACGTCACCGCCGACGTCACCCGACAGGCGGCCGAGATCGCGGCGGAGCACATCCTGCTCGGCCTGATGCGCGCGGCGACCCGCATCGGCAGCACTCTGACGCTCGACAGCAGCGAGACGCCGGCCGACGCCGGACTGACCGCACTCGTGGCGGCGCAGGAAGCCCTCGACGCCGGGATCGCCGAGCGCATCGGGATCCGCGCGCCGAACGAGATGCACCGCCGTGCGCTGCTCTTCACCGCTGCTCGGATCGACGCCACCCGTCGTGGCGACGCCGCGCTCGCGTACGACGGACCAGAGGCGTTCCTCGCTGACCTCCGCACCATCCAGGCATCGCTCGTCGCGGCCGGCGCAGCGCGTCCCGCGTACGGCGAGCTGCAGAACCTCATCTGGCAGGTCGAGACGTTCGGGTTCCACCTCGCCGAGCTCGAGGTCCGACAGCACTCGGAGGTGCACCGGAACGCCCTCGCCGAGATCCGTGCCGGTGGCGAGCTCAGCGAGACCACCGAGGAGGTCCTCGCCGTCTTCCGGACGATCGCCGACCTGCAGCGTCGGTACGGCGTGCGGGCCTCGAACCGGTACATCGTCTCGTTCACGCAGTCGGCGGAGGACCTGGCGAACGTCCACGAACTCGCCGCCCACGCGGTCGGGTCCGCCGAGGCCGCGCCGGTGCTCGACGTCATCCCGCTGTTCGAGACCTTCGCCGACCTGCACGCGAGCGTCGGCATCCTCGACGAGGCCGTCCGGACCGAGGCGTTCCAGCGACGCCTCGCCGCGACCGGCCGCAAGCTCGAGGTCATGCTCGGGTACTCGGACTCGTCGAAGGACGTCGGCCCGGTGTCGGCGAACCTGGCGCTCTACGACGCGCAGGCGAAGATCGCCGAGTGGGCCCGGCAGAACGACGTCGAGCTCACCCTGTTCCACGGTCGCGGCGGGTCGCTCGGCCGCGGTGGCGGTCCCGCGAACGAGGCCGTGCTCGCCCAGCCGCCGGGGTCCATCGACGGCCGGCTGAAGCTCACCGAGCAGGGCGAGGTCATCTTCGCCCAGTACGGCGACCAGGACATCGCCGCCCGGCACCTCGAGCAGATGGCCTCCGCGACGCTGTTCGCGTCGTCGCCGTCGAACGAGGCGCTCACCGAGGCCGCTGCCGATCGGTTCGCCGACCTCGCCCAGCGGCTCGACGACGTCTCCCGCGACGCGTTCTACGACCTCGTGAAGGCCGACGGGTTCGCGCCGTGGTTCGCCACGGTGACCCCCATGGAGGAGATCGGGCTGCTGCCGCTCGGATCCCGTCCGGCGCGCCGTGGGCTGTCGGTCGAGTCGCTCGAGGACCTCCGCGCCATCCCGTGGGTCTTCTCGTGGACGCAGGCCCGGATCAACCTCGCCGGCTGGTACGGCCTCGGGTCCGCGCTCCAGGCAGTCGGCGACGAGGAACTCCTCCGCACCGCCTACGCCGAGTGGCCGCTCTTCGGCGCGATGATCAAGAACGTCGAGATGTCGCTCGCGAAGACGGACGAGCACATCGCCCGCCGCTACCTCGAGCTCGCGGACCGCGACGACCTCGCGGCGAAGGTGCTCGACGAGATGCTCCGCACGCGGGAGTGGGTGCTCCGGGTCTCGGGCGGTGCCGACGTGCTCGAGGACCGCCCGGTGCTCGCCCGCGCCGTGCGACTCCGCAGCCCCTACGTCGACGCGCTGTCGCACCTGCAGCTCCGCGCCCTGCGTGCCATCCGCAGCACCGGCAGCACCGATCCGGCCGACGCGGACCACCGCCTGCTGCTCCTGACGGTCAACGGGATCGCCGCCGGCCTGCAGAACACGGGCTGACGCCAGCAACCGTCGGACGGGAGGCGCGGTGCCAGCTGGCACCGCGCCTCCCGTCCGTCGCGTGGCGCGCACTGTCGAATCGATTCGGTCCGCGGTAGCGTGACGGACGTGACGACGGAGCGCATGCGGACCGGGACCATCTCGACGATCCTGCCGCCGATCGTCCCGCTCGCCCTCATCGTCGGTGTCTCGCCGTTCGCCACCGACATGTACATCCCCGCGCTCCCGGCGATCGCCCGCGACCTCGGCACCACGCCGAGCGCCGTGCAGCTCTCCCTGACGGCGTTCCTCGTGGCCTTCGCGGTCGGGCAGCTGCTCGCCGGCCCGGTCAGCGACGGCATCGGTCGCCGGCCGATGCTCCTCTGGGGCACCGCGCTCTTCGCCGTCGCCTCGTTGGGGTGCGCCCTCGCGCCCGACGTCGTCACGCTGGTCGTCGCCCGGGTCGTGGAGGGCCTCGCCGGAGCAGCCGCTGCCGTGGCCGGACGGGCGATGGTGTCCGACGTGACCGACGGGGCCGTCATGGCGAAGGTGTTCGGCACCCTCGCGGCGATCAACGCGATCGGGCCGGTCGTGGCGCCGCTCGTCGGGGGAGCGGTGCTGACGGTCGGCACCTGGCGCGTGATGTTCGTCGTGCTCGCGGTCCTCGGCGCGGTGTTCTTCGCGATGGTGGTGGCCCGGTTCGGCGAGACCCTCCGCCCCGAGGCCCGCGGCGGCATCGGCCTCGGCGCGAACTGGCACCGGATGCGCGAGCTCCTCGCGATCCCGCGGTTCCGCGCCTACCTGCTCTCCGGGGTGCTCTCGACGATCGGCTTCTTCGCGTACATCGCGACGAGCTCGTTCGTGTTCCAGACGCAGTTCGGGTTCTCCGAGGGGCTCTACACGATCGTCTTCGCCACGAACGCGACGATGATGATCATCACCACCCTCGTGTTCCGACGGGTCGTCGGGCGGTTCTCCGAGGACGGCCTGCTCACGTTCGGGCTCGTCGTCGGGACGATCGGTGGGGCCGGGGTGCTGGCCTCGGCGCTCCTCGGCCTCGGTCCCGTCCCGGTCTGGTGCTCGCTCGCCGTGGTCACGGGTGCGTGGGGGTTCGTCCTGCCGGCCGCGATGACCCGCACGCAGCACGTCGGCGCCGCGCACCCGGGGACGGCGGCCGCACTCCAGGGCGGCCTGTCGTTCGGGCTCGGTGGCCTCGGCACCCCGCTCGCGGGGTTGCTCGGCGGGACCGCGCTCGCGATGGGTGCGGTCATGGTCGTGCTGATGGCGGCGGCGGTGGTCGTGCAGACGGTGGCGACACGGAGAACTCGCTGACCGTACCGACGGTGGTCGGAGTCGAACCGATAGGGTCCGTGGAGCACGCGCACCGACCTGAGGAGGACCACCCGCATGGAGATCGTCGTACACGAGGCGCAGACGGACGCGGCGGTCCTGGAGTGCAAGGGGCGACTCAACATGGTCTCGGCCCCCGCGTTCCGGGAGACCGTCGCCAAGGTGGTCGGGGACGGTCGGTACCGTGTGGTGGTCGAGCTCTCCGGCGTGGACTTCATGGACTCGTCCGGACTCGGCGCACTGGTCGGGTGCCTGAAGACCGCGCGGCAGGCGGGCGGCGACCTGCGGATCGCGGCGCCGTCGGACCAGGTCTCGATGGTGCTGAAGCTCTCGAACATCGACAAGATCCTGCGGACGTACCCGGACGGGGACGCCGCGGTGTCCAACTGGTGATGAGCGGGTCCGCCGTGGGTGAGCACCGCCTCGAGTTCGCGTCTCCGCCGGACGACGTGGACGCGGTCCACGACTTCCTCGCGGGCGTGTGGGGCACCGAGCCGTCGGTCGGCGCCGAGGACCGCATGGCCTTCGAGCTGGCGCTCGTGGAACTCGCGTCCAACGTCGTCGAGCACGCCGGCGGCGGCCACCGGGTCGCGTGCTCGCTGGCGCTCGCGGTCACCGGTGACGGCCTGGAGGCACGACTCACCGACGACGGTCGGCCTGCGTCCGTCGACCCCGCGGCCGCCGTGCTGCCGGACGGGTCCGCGGAGAGCGGTCGCGGTCTGGCGCTGGTCGGCATGGTCGTGGACGAGCTGCGGTACGAACGCGAGGGCGACCGCAACCGCTGGACAGTACGCCGCGGCCGATCCTCCGGCACCGCCTGACTGTCCAGAACGCGCACTGGGTGAGCCGGAACCCGCAAGGCTCAGGCGGCGATTCCGTCAGGGTCACCGGCGCGTGTCACGATCCGGTCGATGACAGTCGAGTCCGATCCCAGGATGAGCTTCGAGACGTCCGGTGACGACCTCGGCGCGGCGCTCCGCATGTACGAGGACGCCTACGAGGGCACCGGCTTCGCTGCGCAGTACACGGAGCGTGACTTCTCCTACCGGTTCCGCGTGGTCGGCGACGACAGGATGTCCTTCCGGTCGAGTCGGTTCGACGCCCGGGTGTCCGGCGAGATCGAGGTGCGTGACGAGTACGTCGTGATGTGGACGGCCGAGGGCGGCGGTCAGGTCGACGTCGGCCGCGACGAGGTGACACTCGTCCCGGGGACGCCGATGATGTTCCCGACCGGACGTCCGTACGTCTTCGACCTCGCCGACGTCCGGCAGAGCCTGGTGCAGTTCGAGCGCAGCTACCTGGAGGGCGTGGCGGCGGAGTTCCACGGTGTGCAGCCGGGGCCGCTCGTGTTCGACCACGCCGCCGCGCTCGAAGTCGATGACGTGCGCGTGTGGAACCGGCAGGTCCAGGCCGCCGCCGCGACGGTGCTCGGCAGCGCGCCGGTCTCGCCGCTCGTGCTGGCGGAGACCGCCCGCGAGACCGCGACGACGCTGCTCCGCACCTTCCCGCACCGGCTGCTCACGCCGGACGTCCCCCTGCCGCAGGGCGCGACCGGCAGGGTCCGCGAGGCGGTGGAGTACATGCACGCCTTCGCGCACACGCCGATCTCCACGACCGACGTCGCCGAACACGTCGGCCTGAGCGTCCGTGGTCTGCAGCAGGCGTTCCAGCGCCAGGTCGGCACCGCCCCGAACGCGATGCTCCGCGGGATCCGGTTGGATCGCATCCGCGAGGAGCTCCGTCGGGCATCGCCGGGGGAGCTGACGGTCGCGTCCGTGGCGGTGAAGTGGGGGTTCGCGCACCTCGGGCGGTTCTCGGCGGCGTACGCCTCACGCTTCGGCGAGTACCCGCGGGACACGCTGCAGGGCTGATCGACGACGGCGGACGACCCCCGTACGCTGCAGGAGTGAGCCGACCTCGACCCTGGGTGATCGTCCCCGGCATCTGGAACTCCGACGCCGAGCACTGGCAGTCGCACTGGCAGGAGTCCCGCGGAGCCGACGCCGTGCGGATCGCGCCGACGTCCTGGTCCGAGCCGGACCCCCACGACTGGTCGGCCGCGATCGACCGTGCGGTGGCGGCGTGTGACGAACCGCCCGTGCTCGTGGCGCACAGCCTCGGCGTGCTGGCGGTGGGGTCGTGGCTCGCGGAGCACGACGACGGCCGGGTCGCCGGCGCCTTCCTCGTCGCACCGCCGGACCCGGACGCTCCCGGGTTCCCCGCCGCCGCGGCCGGCTTCACGGTGCCGACACAGGTCGTGCGGACGCCCACCGTCCTCGTGGTGAGCGACGACGACCCGTACTGCACCGCTGATCGTGCGCTCGGGATCGCCTCGACAGTCGGCGCCGGGGTACGGCGGATCGGCGCGCACGGGCACGTCAACGTGGCGAGCGGCGTGGGGGACTGGGATGCCGGGCGCGCCCTGCTCGAGGACTTCGAGGCGAGCCTGTAGGGCCGTTCGCAACCGACCGGTGGCCGCCCGGACGACACGCCGTTCACGTTCCGGGCGATATGGCACGCGAAGCCGCGACACTCCGCGGATGTCCGACGGAATCGAGCGCGCGATATTCATACTTCCCTCATGGAAACGCAGTCCGGTGCACGCACCCCCCTCGTCGACCCCTTCGGTCGCGAGCTCGAGGAGTGGCTCCGTGACGCACCGGCGACCCGGTCCCCGTACGTGTCGGACCTCGTGGTCCCGCCCGTCACGGGCCCGGTGCAGCGCCCGGACGCCACCACGGACGCCGCATCCGAGCGCGACGACGCCACCGACGAGCCGACGCCGGCATCCGCGGACGACACGGCGTTCCGTCGCCCGCGCGACCGTGGGCGTCACGCCTCGGTCTGCGCGCCGTCCTTCCCCGAACCCCCGGAGCGGCTCGCGCTCCGCATCGACGAGCTCGAGGTCGAGGTGTCCGCGCAGAGCGGCCGCCCGGTGATCGAGCGCATCGTGATCCTCGAGGACGAGGTCCGCCGTCGCGACGAGGACCTCGCCCGCTTGTCCGCCTGGGAAGCCGTCGTCGCCGACCTCACGGACCCCGAGGTCGACGCCGCACGTGCGTACGCCCGCTCGGTCTTCGCCGACCTGCTCGCCGACGCCGCCGACGAGAACGACCGTCGGGACCGCGCCGCCGCCCGCCGCGCAGCCGCCACCGGAGCGGTCGCCGTCGTGACCACTGGCTCGGTCGCCGTGGTGGCGACCCCCACCCCGGCACCTGCCCTGGTCGAGCCCGCAGCGGCGCCCGTCACCGCGGACCGGGTCGGCGACCTGGACGTGGAGTCCACGGAGCATGACGAGCCCGCACGACCCGTGCTGAGCCTCCCGGCCGTGTCGCCGGTGTCCGCGAACACCCGGCCGACCCCGCTCGTCCAGCCCGCGACCGGTCCGACGGTCGTGGACCGCGACGCCTTCGCCGCCGTCCTCCGTGCGCACCGTGTGGAGACGGCCGGCACGCCGGTCGTGTTCGCCGCCGAGCACGCGGCCGAGCTCCCGGCGGTCGCACCCTCACCGGAGCCGCAGCCCGTGGCGACCACCGAGGCGCCGGCGCAGTCCGGTTGGTGGTCCCGGGTCGTCGCCGCGGTGCTCCGGCTCGTCCGCCGCTGAACCCGGTGGACTGCCGCTCCTCGGTAGACTGATCGGATGCCGACGCTCCGCGATCTCCAGGCCGTGATCGAGTCCCTCTGGCCGGTCGACGGCGCGGAGTCCTGGGACGCCGTCGGCCTCGTCTCCGGGGACCCGAACGCGGTCGTCGAGCACGTGCACCTCGCCGTCGACGCCGTGCCGGACACCGCGCGAGAAGCCGTCGCGCTCGGCGCCGACCTGCTCGTCACACACCACCCGCTGCTGCTCCGCGGCGTGACGACGATCGCGGAGTCGACCTACAAGGGCTCCGTGCTGGCGACGCTCGTCCGCGGGGGTTGCGCGCTCGTGGCCGCACACACCAACGCCGACGTGGTGCGCTCCGGCACCTCGGCCGTGCTCGCCGACCGGATCGGCCTCACCGACCTGCGTCCGCTCGAGCCCGGTGCGGCGGCCGACACCGGGATCGGCCGGGTCGGTGTCCTGCCGGAGTCCGTCACGCTCGGGGCGCTCGCACGACGCATCGTCGACGTCCTTCCCGCCACCGCGTCGGGCGTCCGCGTGTCCGGCGCCTACGACCAGCCCGTCCGGACCGTCGCGCTCTGCGCCGGCGCCGGGGACTCCCTGCTGGGCAACCCGCTCGTGCAGGCCGCCGACGTGTACGTCACGAGCGACCTCCGCCACCACCCGGCGTCCGAGTTCCGCGAGCAGGCGATGCTCGCCGGCGGACCTGCCCTCATCGACACGTCGCACTGGGCGACCGAATGGCTCTGGCTCGACGTCGCAGCCGAGGAACTCCGTCGCGCCGCCGGTGTCCGCGTGACGGTGAGCGACCTCCGGACCGACCCGTGGGACTTCGCGGTCCTGCCGAACGCCTCCGCCCCCACCACCGAGCACCACAACGAAGGAGCCTGACCATGAAGGCAGCACCCGAGGACCAGGTCATCCTCCTCGACGTCCAGCGTCTGGACAACGACATCACCCGCATCGCGCACCGCATCAGCTCGCTGCAGAAGGGCGCCAAGCTGACCGAGCTCGGCACGACGGCGGCGGGGCTCCGGAGCGAACTCGTCGCCGCGACCGGCAAGGTCGAGGACGCCGAGCGCGACCTCGCCCGACTCGAGTCCGACACCGCGACGGCCCAGGCCCGCGTCGAGCGCGACACGACCATGCTGCAGAACGTGTCGAGCGCCAAGGACGCCGCCGGGCTCCAGAACGAACTCGACTCGTTGCAGCGCCGCATCGGGGACCTCGAGACGTCCGAGCTGGAGATCATGGAGACGCTCGACGTCCTCCGTGCGCGGGTCGGTGACGTCGAGGCCGAGCTCGCCGACGTCGAGGCGCAGCGCACCGCCCTGGTCGCGGAGCGGGACACCGAGATCCAGCGGCTCGAGGGCGATCGGGTCTCGGCGACCCAGAGCCGCGCCGACGTCGCGGCGAAGGTCCCGGGCGACCTCCTCGCGCTGTACGAGCGCCAGCGTGCGCGCTACGGCTTCGGGGCGTCGCTGCTGCAGGGCGGCGTGTCGACGGCGTCCGGCGTGACGCTGACCGGTGCCGACCTGCAGGCGGTCCGTGCCGCAGCGCCGGACGACGTGGTGCTCTGCCCGGACAGCGAGGCGATCCTGGTCCGGACGGCCGAGTCCGGCTTGTAGGGCCTGCCCACCGAACCACGAAACGGACACAGCACCGCGGATCTCCGTGGTGCTGTGTCCGTTTCCCGGTGTGGTGCCGGCGGTCGTGGTGCGAACGGGCCGGCCGTACGCCGGGTTCTGTCCCGCCTTGCAGCGGTGACGGCCATCTCTCTCGGACCGACGTTGCCGTCGGCCTCCAGCGGTCTACCCGAGGACTCGGCGAGCAGCCTCGACGTCCTCTGTCTGACCTTGCTCCGGGCGAGGTTTACCGAGCGAGTCCGGTCACCCGGACCCCTGGTGGTCTCTTACACCACCGTTTCACCCTTACCGACGTCTCCGCCGGCGGTCTGCTTTCTGTGGCACTGTCTCGCGGATTGCTCCGGGTGGGTGTTACCCACCGCCCTGCTCTGTGGAGCCCGGACGTTCCTCGGCACTCCCGGGGGAGTGACGCGACCGTCTCACCGACCCGTTCGCAGTGCCGAGTCTACCGGCGATCCCCCCGCCCCCTGACGCCGAGATCGCACATCCTGGGGCCTCCCGGGGCGCCGGCCCGGCACGCAGTGCGCTGGCA
>JASCOI010000063.1 GCA_029959665.1 Microbacteriaceae bacterium PS02333 | reverse complement strand
GCTTTCGATTGTGCGGAGGGCGGGCGGCGGGCTCGGCGCGGGCCAGCGCCGCGCGGGCCAGCGCCGGGCGGGCGACGCGCGGCCGGCGCCGACCCGCCGCTACGAGACCCGGGGGCGGATCGCGTCGGCGAGGGCGTCGACGAGCGACTGGGCCTCGGCGGGGGTCGCGGCCACGGTGTCGACGTAGACCTTCACCTTGGGCTCGGTGCCGCTCGGGCGGACGATGACGCGCGCGTCGCCCTCGAGGTCGTAGCGCAGGATGTCCGACGGCGGGAAGCCGTCCACGCCGGACGCGTAGTCCGTCGTCGACAGGACCGTCAGCGGACCAAGTGTTTCGGGCGGAGAGGTCCGCAGCGCCGCCATGATCTCGCCGATGCGAGCGAGGTCGTCCACCCGGGTCGCGACCTGGCCGGACGCGAACGCGCCGAACTCCGCGGCGAAGGCGTCCAGCTGCCCGGCGATGGACGAGCCGTCCGCAGCGAGCGACGTCGCGAGGTCGAGCAGGACGAGGGCCGCGGAGATGCCGTCCTTGTCGCGGACCACCTCGGGGTCGACCAGGTAGCCGAGTGCCTCCTCGTACCCGAAAAGAAGGTCGGGCACGCGGGAGACCCACTTGAAGCCGGTGAGGGTGTCGCGGTAGCCGAGGCCGTGCCGTGCGGCGACACGGGAGAGCGCCGGGGACGACACGATCGACGCCGCGAGCACACCGGTGGTGCCGGCCGCGACCGCGCGGGACGCCGCACGCCAGCCGAGCAGCCAACCGACCTCGTTGCCGGAGAGCCGGCGGTAGGTGCCGTCACCGACGGGGATCGCCAGCGCCAGGCGGTCGGCGTCCGGGTCGTTCGCGATGACCAGGTCGGCGCCGACCGCTGTGCCCCTGGCCGTCGCGAGGTCCATCGCGCCGGGTTCCTCCGGGTTCGGGAACGACACCGTCGGGAACGCGCCGTCCGGCTCGATCTGCTCCGGGACGACCGCGGGCTCGGCGAACCCGGCCGCGGCGAACACGGCCCGCGCGGTCTCCCACCCGACGCCGTGCATGGCCGTGTAGACGACCGAGGGCTGCGCATCGACCGGCAGCGCCGGGGCGGGCACGATCGCGGCCGTGGCGGCCACGTAGGCGTCGACGAGCTCCGAACCGGCGACGGTGTAGTCCGTCGCGCGAGCGAGCTCGGCGACGGAGCCCACCGCCGCGATGGCCGCGGCGATCGACCCGTCGACGGGCGGGACGATCTGGGAGCCGTCGTCGTCCCCACCGAGGTACACCTTGTAGCCGTTGTCCCGCGGCGGGTTGTGGCTCGCGGTCACCATCACGCCGGCGCCGACGCCGAGGTGCCGGACGGCGAACGCCAGCACGGGGGTCGGGAGCGCCGACGGCAGCAGCGTGACGTCGAGGCCCAGGCCCCGCATGACCTCTGCCGAGTCGCGGGCGAACACGTCCGAGTTGACGCGTCCGTCGTAGCCGATCACGACGCTGCGGTCGCGCCCGGTGTCGATGAGGAACCGCGCGAGTCCGGCGGCGGCGCGGGACACGACGACGCGGTTCATCCGCAGCGGGCCCCATCCGAGCTCGGCGCGGAGCCCGGCCGTCCCGAACTCGAGCTGCCCGGCGAACCGGTCGGTGACGAGCGCCAGGGCGTCCTCGTCACCGGAGCCAGCTGCGGTCACCACCGCGGCCAGTTCCCCGCGTGTCGAGTCGTCCGGGTCCTGCTCCAGCCACGACCGCGCCACGTCGAGGACCGACGTGTCCTCGACGAGGTCCCCGTCCCCGATCGCCCCGTCGGACGCCCCCGTGTACGGGCTCACAGCGCCGCCACCACCCGCGCGAGCAGGTCCGCGATCACCGGCTCGGCCGACTTGCCCGCCTCGAGCACCTCGGCGTGCGACAGCGGCGTCTTCTGGATGCCGGCGGCCAGGTTCGTGACGAGCGAGAACCCGAGGATCTCCATCCCCGCCTGTCGTGCCGCGATCGCCTCGAGCGCCGTGGACATGCCGACGATGTGCCCGCCGATCGTCTTGGCCATCTGGACCTCGGCCGGGGTCTCGTAGTGCGGCCCGCGGAACTGCGTGTACACGCCCTCGTCCAGGGACGGGTCGATCGAGCGGGCGACGGCACGCAGCCGCGCCGAGTACAGGTCGGTCAGGTCGACGAACGTCGCGCCCTCGAGCGGGCTGTCCGCGGTCAGGTTGATGTGGTCGCTGATGAGCACCGGGGTGCCGGGCGTCCAGTGCTCCTTGATGCCACCGGCGCCGTTCGTGAGCACCATGGTGGTCGCCCCCGTCGCCGCCGCGGTGCGGACGCTGTGCACGACACGACGGACGCCGTGGCCCTCGTAGTAGTGCGTGCGCGCACCGATGACGAGCGCGTGCCGTCCGTCCGCCAGCCGGATGGACCGGACCGTGCCGGAGTGTCCGGGGACCGCGGACGCGCTGAAGCCCGGGACGTCGGCGGCGTCGATCGACGACACCGTCTCGCCGATGAGGTCGGCGGCCTTGCCCCATCCGGACCCGAGGGTCAGGGCGATGTCGTGACGCTCGATGCCCGACCGCTCCGCGATGACGGCTGCGGCGTCGCGTGCGACGTCGAACGGGTCGACGGAGGGGTCGTTGAGCGGGTTCGTGCTTGCCATGTGGCAATGCTACGGGGCGGCCGGAGTCCGCCCCGCCGCCGCGCTACGGGGCGGTCGGATCCCCCAGGGACTTCTGCACCGCTGCGGTGATCTCGGTCTGGTCGAAGTGGTTCCGGATGACGATGACCTCGGCGTAGGTCTGGCCGATCGCCTCGACGAACTCCTGCGAGGTGAGGATCACGTTCGCGTCGTCGGAGACTTCCCGCACGGACGCCACGTCGGCCGCCACCACCTCGGCGGAGAGCCCGAGCGCCGCGAGGGCCTTCTCGGCGTTCACCTTGAGGATGCCGCTCGACCCGATGCCGGCGCCGCAGATGGTCACGATCTTCACGCGGACACCCCCATGATCGTCCTGACCTCGGCAGCGGAGGACGCCGCCGCGAGCCGCGACGTCACCGACGCGTCGTTGAACAGGTTCGCGATCTCGCCGATCGACTCCAGGTGGGTGCCGACCTCGGCGACGGCGAGTCCGAGCACGACCGACACGGGGTCGTTGTGCGGGTGGCCGAACGCGACCGGTTCTGCCAGGGTCACCACGGACAGGCCGTCCCGCAGCACCGCGGACCCCGGCCGGGCGTGCGCGAACGCCAGCCCCGGCGAGATCACGATGTACGGCCCGTGCTCGTCCACCATGGCGATCATGGCGTCCGTGTAGGCGTCCGTCGCCGCGCCCGACGACACGAGCGCACCACCGGCGAGCCGGAGGGCATCACGCCACGACGGCGCGGACGCCCCGAGCACGACGGCGTCGTCGGACAGCGGCGGCAGACCCATGCGATCAGGCCTCCGCGTACCCGGTCGTGATGATGGAGATGATCTCCTCGCGGTCCTCGAGCGGCAGGAAGGAGCCGAGCGCCGCGTTGATCTGGAACGCGGCCAGGTCGTCGAGGTCGTAGCCGAAGGTGCCGGCCAGGAGCGCGAGCTCCTTGCTGAGCGAGGTGTTGCTCATCAGGCGGTTGTCGGTGTTCACGGTGACCCGGAAGCCGAGCTGGTACAGCACGTCGAACGGGTGGTCGGCGAGGTCGTCGCCCCACGCCGCGATCGCCCCGGTCTGCAGGTTCGACTGCGGCGAGAGCTCGAGCGGGATCTCCCGGTCGCGGACCCACGAGGCGACCTCGCCCAGGGAGGCGAGCGTCGAACCGTCGCCGGCGTCGGAGAGCTGGATGTCCTCGAACAGGCGGACGCCGTGCCCGAGGCGCAGGGCCCGGCCGTCGACGAGCGCCGAACGGATCGAGGCGATGCCGTCCGCTTCGCCGGCGTGCACGGTGACCGGGAAGAGCTCGGAGGCGAGGTGGTCGAACGCCGCGCGGTGGTTCGACGCGGGGAACCCGGCTTCGGCCCCGGCGATGTCGAACCCGACGACGCCGTGGTCACGGTGACGGACGGCGAGCTCCGCGATCTCGAGAGCACGGTCCGCGTGGCGCATGGCCGTCACGAGTTGCCCGACGCGGATCGCGCCGTCCGCTGCGACGACCGCTTCCTCGATACCCGCCTGCACGGCTTCCACCGTCTGGTCGAGCGTCAGGCCGCCCTGCAGGTGCTGCTCGGGAGCCCAGCGGATCTCGCCGTAGACGACGCCGTCGGCGACGAGGTCCTCCACGAACTCGCGGGCGACGCGGGTCAGGCCGTGTGCGGTCTGCATCACGCTGGTGGTGACGTCGAAGGTCTTGAGGTACTCGACGAGCGAGCCGGAGTTCGACTGGTCGGCGAACCACTGGCCGAGCTCGGCCGGGTCCGTCGTCGGCAGCTCGATTCCGCCTTCCGAGGCGAGCTCGATGATCGTCTCGGGGCGGAGTCCGCCGTCGAGGTGGTCGTGCAGCGAGACCTTCGGCAGGTCGTTGATCACGGCACCCGCGTCGGGCAGTCGGTACGTGGGGGCGTCGTGGGCGCTCATGACGGTAAGGCTATCGGTGGTCGCACCCGCCTCGCCCGTGACGTCCCACAGGTTTGTGGAGAACTGACTGGAGGCTCGCTACATGTGAGCAGATCGGCTCACGTCAGGCGCTCACGGACGATCGGTCCGCGCTCGGGAGCGGACGTCCCGATCGACCAGGCCCCCTCGAGCACCTCGAGCGCGCGCGGGATGCGGGACTCCTCGTCCGTGTGCAGGGTCCAGAGCGGCTGCCCCTTGACCACCGCGTCGCCGGGCTTCACGTGCAGCTCGATGCCGGCACCCGCCTGGACCGGGTCCTGCGCGCGGGCGCGACCGGCGCCGAGACGCCACGCCGAGACGCCGAACGGCAGGGCCTCCTGCGTCACGAGCACGCCGGAGGACGGCGCGGTGACGACGTGCTGCTCGCGGGCCACGGGGAGCGCGGCGGACGGGTCGCCGCCCTGTGCCGAGATCATCCGGCGCCAGGTGTCCATCGCGCGGCCGTCGGCGAGCGCCGCAGCCGGGTCCGCATCCGGCAGACCGGCCAGGCGGAGCATCTCGGAAGCCAGCGAGACGGTCAACGAGACGACGTCGTCCGGGCCGCCGCCCTCCAGCACCTCGATCGACTCGCGCACCTCGAGCGCGTTGCCGATCGTCAGGCCGAGCGGGACCTCCATGTCGGTCAGGAGTGCGGAGGTGGCGACCCCGGCGTCCTTCCCGAGGTCGACCATCGTCTGCGCGAGCTCCTTCGATGCCTCGTACGTCGGCATGAACGCCCCGGACCCGAACTTCACGTCCAGCACGAGCGCCCCGGTGCCCTCGGCGACCTTCTTCGACATGATGCTCGACGCGATGAGCGGGATGCACTCGACGGTGCCGGTGATGTCGCGGAGCGCGTAGAGCTTCTTGTCGGCGGGGGCGAGGCCCGAGCCCGCCGCGCAGATCACCGCTCCGACGTCGGAGAGGATCGACATCATCCGGTCGTTCGACAGCGACGCCTGCCATCCGGGGATCGACTCGAGCTTGTCGAGCGTGCCCCCGGTGTGACCGAGGCCACGGCCGGACAGCTGCGGCACGGCCACCCCGAACGACGCCACGAGGGGCGCGAGCGGCAGCGTGATCTTGTCGCCGACACCACCGGTGGAGTGCTTGTCGACGGTGGTCTTGCCGAGCGAGGAGAACGACATCCGCTCCCCCGACGCGATCATCGCGAGCGTCAGGTCCTTGATCTCCCGACGCTCCATGCCGTTCAGGAAGATCGCCATCGCGAGCGCCGCCATCTGCGGGTCCTCGACGTAGCCGCGCGTGTAGGCGTCGACGAGCCAGTCGATCTCCGGCGTGCTCAACGCGGAACCCGAACGCTTCGTGCGGATGAGGTCGACGGTGTCGAACGGCTCGACGGCCATGGTGATCAGTGCTCCTGTTGGTAGGTGGTCAGGGTGCGCGGCCCGAACGCGTCCGGGAGGACCTCGTCGATCGTGCGGATCCCCGAGACGGTCTCGAGCAGCATGCCCTCGGCCGAGTGCTCGAACAGCAGCTGCCGGCACCGGCCGCACGGCATGAGCGTCGCGCCGTCGCCGTCCACGCAGGTGAACGCGACGAGCTTGCCGCCGCCGGTCATGTGCAGCTGCGAGACGAGCGAGCACTCCGCGCAGAGGGTCACCCCGTACGAGGCGTTCTCGACGTTGCAGCCGGACACGATCCGGCCGTCGTCGGTGAGCGCAGCGGCGCCCACCGGGAACGACGAGTACGGCGCGTAGGCGTGCCGCATCGCGGCCGTGGCCGCGTCACGCAGGGACGCCCAGTCCAGATCGGACGGGAGGCTCGTGGCCGCGTCCGCAGCGGCGGTGTCGGTGACCGCCTGGTCACCGGATGCGTTCGTGTCGGTCATGTGCCGAGCCTCCCGGCTAGCTCTTGGTGTACGGCTTGCCGGACGCGGCGGGACCACGCGACTGCCCGACCAGGCCGGCCACCGCGAAGATCGTCACCACGTAGGGCAGCATGAGCAGGAACTCGCTCGGCACGGGCGAGTTGATCGACCCGAGGACGTTCTGCAGGTTCGACGCGAAGCCGAACAGCAGCGCCGCGAGCGTCGCGCGGATCGGGTCCCAGCGGCCGAAGATGACCGCGGCGAGGGCGATGTAGCCGGCTCCCGCGGTCATGTCCTTCGCGAACGGTCCGACGGAGCCGAGCGTGAAGTACGCGCCGCCGAGCCCCGCGATCGCGCCGGCGAGCGAGACGTTCCAGAACCGCGTGCTGAGCACGTTGATGCCGACGGTGTCCGCAGCCTGCGGGTGCTCGCCGACCGCGCGGAGGCGGAGGCCCCATCGCGTCTTGAACAGCGCGAACGTGACGACCGCGACCGCGATGTACGCCAGGTAGACGATGACGTTCTGCTCGAAGAACACCGGGCCGATGACCGGGATCTGGTGCAGCACCGGGATCGGCAGCACCGGGAACCGGATGCCGACGTTGAGCGTCTGCTCGGCCGGGGAGAGGACCTGCGAGTACAGGAAGCCGGTCAGCCCCGAGATGAACGCGTTGATGACGACACCGACGATGACCTGGTCGACGAGGTACTTGATGCTGAACGTCGCGAGGACGAACGACACCAGCACACCGGCGACGAGCGCGCCGACGAGGCCGACCCATGCGGAGCCGGTGAGCGAGCCGATCATCGCTGAGACGAACGCCCCGGCGAGGAACTGGCCCTCGATCGCGATGTTCACCACGCCGACGCGCTCGGAGATCACGCCGCCGAGGGCACCGAACACCAGCGGGACGCTCAGGCCGAGTGCCCCCACGAGCAGCCCTGGCAGCGGGATCGTCGCACCGGCCGCCGCCCAGGTGAGGAACCCGACGACGAACAGGATGGCGAAGACCGACGTGACCCAGAGCGGGATCCTCCGGTACCCGTTCACCTGGACGAACGCGTACACGGTCGCCAGCGCGAGCAGGACGGTGACGGTGATGCCGGTCCCCGTCGCGGGGAGCTGGACGTCCGGCAGCTGGACGAAGTCGCCCGCGTTCGCGAGGCGGAACGTCGCCGACCCGTCACGGCCGAGCAGGACGAAGAAGACCAACGCGACGACCGTGAAGACGGCGAAGGCGATCGGGGCCTTCCAGCTGCGGGTCGACTCGACGGCCCGGTCGGCGAGGACCGCCGCGCCGGAGGGCATCGAGGGGCTGATGGTGCTCACGCGGCGACTGCCTTCCGCTGGGACTTCTTGGAGACCTTGCGGCGGGCACCCGGCTGCGGGATCCGGAAGATCGCGCGGACGAGCGGCGGTGCCGCGATGAACAGGACGATGAGGGCCTGGATGACGCCGACGATGTCGATCGGGATGCCGTTGGCGGCCTGCATGGCGTAGCCACCGTTCTTCAGCACGCCGAACAGGATCGCCGCCCAGAACGTGCCCCACGGCTTCGACCGACCGAGGAGCGCCACGGTGATGGCGTCGAAGCCGATGCCCGCGTCGATGTTCGACGTGAAGCCACTCGTCACGGCGCCCTGCACCTGGTACGCCCCGGCGATGCCGACGAGGGCACCGGAGATGACGAGCACCCAGATGGTCAGCGACGGGACGCTCATGCCGGCGACGCGCGCCGCACGCGGGTTCTCACCGATCGTGCGGAACCGGAAGCCGAGCGACGACTTGTTGACGAGCCACCACACGACGACGACGGCGATGATCGCGACGACGAACCCGAGGTCGACGCCGTAGCGCGGGCCGAACAGGGCCGGCAGCACCGCGGAGTCCTTCATCGCGGGCGAGATCGGGTTCGGGCTCCCCGGTGCCTGCAGCAGTCCAGGGGTGCGGAGCAGGTAGCTGACCAGGTACAGCGCGACGTAGTTGAGCATGATCGTCAGGACGACCTCGTTCGCACCGGTCCGCGCCTTCAGCACACCGACGATGCCGCCCCACACCGCACCGCCGACGATGCCCGCGACGATGGTCAGGGGGATGTGGATGATCGCGGGCATGTCGAACGCGAAGCCGACCCACCCCGCGGCCGCAGCACCCATCAGGATCTGCCCCTGGCCACCGATGTTGAAGAGGCCTGCGCGGAACGACAGCGCGATGCCGAGACCCGCGGCGATGAGCGGGACGGCGTAGTCGATCGACCGGGTGATCGGGACGATCGCCTGCGCGAACGAGCTCGCGCCGAAGTTGACGACCGAGCCCTGGAACAACGAGGCGTACGAGCCGCCGACGGCGGTCCAGATCGCCCGGAAGGTGTCAACCGGGCGGGCGAAGAAGTACCCGGCGGCCTGCTGCACGGCAGGGTCCGTGATCGCGATGAGGATGCCGCACGCCACGAGCGCGAGCACGATCGCGAGGACCGTGACGAGGACGGAGCCGTTCACGATGCTCTGCAGTGCGGCGTTCCAGCGGTCCCCGCCCGAGGCGCCGGCGCGGCGCTCGGTGTCGGCGGCGGAGTCTGTCATCAGGTGCGGCGTGCCCTCGACGTCCTGGATGCGGTCGTCGGTGGGCAGTTCGTCCGCGGCCTGCGCCGGCTGCGTGTTCTCTGGCGTGTTGCTCACGCTGCCAGCTCCGTTCCTTCGGGAAGCTCCCCGGCCATCATGAGGCCGAGGACGTCTCGCGGGGTGTCCGCGGGGACGATGCCGATGATCGCGCCGCGGTACATCACGGCGATGCGGTCGGCGAGCGCCACGACCTCGTCGAGCTCCGTGGAGACGACGATGACGGGGACGCCGGTGTCGCGGGTGGCGACGATGCGCTTGTGCACGAACTCGATCGACCCGACGTCGATGCCGCGGGTCGGCTGCGCGGCCACGAAGAGCCGGAGCTCGCGGCTGAGCTCGCGGGCCAGCACGATCTTCTGCTGGTTGCCGCCGGACAGCCGGCCGGCGGCGGTGGTGCGCGAGGGCGTGCGGATGTCGAACTCGGCGATCTTCTCGTCGGCGAACGCGTCGCGCTCGGCCGACCGGATCGTGCCGGCGCGGACGAACTCGGCGTGGTCGGCACGGTCGAGCATCAGGTTCTCGGCGATCGTGAACTCGCCGACGAGCCCGTCCTCCTTGCGGTCCTCCGGGACGAACCCGACGCCGGCGTCGAGGATCTGCTTGACGCTGCGACCGCTGATCTCGCGCCCGTCGAGGGTGATCCGGCCGGAGCGCATGTGCTCGAGGCCGATGATCGCCTCGGTGAGCTCGGTCTGGCCGTTGCCCTGCACGCCGGCGATCGCGAGGACCTCGCCCCGTCGCACGGTGAACGAGACGTCGTCGACGAGCACGATGCCGGACGGGTCGGTGACGGTGACGTGCTCGACGACGAGGGCGTCCTCGCCGGCGGTCGCGGGCTCCTTCTCGACGACGAGCGACACCGCTCGGCCGACCATGAGCGCTGCGAGCTCGTTGTTCGTCGCGGTCGGCGATGCCTCGCCGACGACCTTGCCGAGCCGGATCACCGTGATGCGGTCCGCCACCTCGCGGACCTCGCGGAGCTTGTGGGTGATGAAGACGATCGCGGTGCCGGCCTCGCGGAGCTGGCGCATGATGCCCATCAGCTCGTCGGTCTCCTGCGGGGTGAGGACGGCCGTGGGCTCGTCGAACACCAGCACGGACGCGTCGCGGGAGAGCGCCTTGATGATCTCGACGCGCTGCTGCACGCCGACGGGCAGGTCCTCGACCTTCGCGTCCGGGTCGACGTCGAACCCGAACCGCTCGGAGATCTCGCGGACACGCTTCCGGGCGCCGGCGAGGTCGAGGCGACCGCCGAACGACGTCTCCTCCTGTCCGAGCATCACGTTCTCGGCCACGGTGAAGACCGGGACGAGCATGAAGTGCTGGTGGACCATGCCGATGCCGGCACGCATGGCGTCGCCGGGGCCGTCGAAGTCCTGGACGACGTCGTCCAGGAGGATCTCGCCCTCTTCGGCCTGGTACATGCCGTAGAGCACGTTCATCAGGGTGGACTTGCCTGCGCCGTTCTCGCCGAGGAGACAGTGCACCTCACCCGGTTCGACGGTGAGGGAGATGTGGTCGTTCGCGACCAGGGGGCCGAACCGCTTGGTGATGCCGCGGAGCTCGAGCTTCATGTCGGGAGTCTATTTCTGTCGCTGCGGAGCGCACGGGAATGCGGGCGGAGGACTGCTCCCCCGCCCGCATCGCATCGTGCTACTTGACGGTCGCCTTCGTCTCGACCTTGATCGAGCCGTCGATGATGCCGGACTTGATCGTGTCGAGCTCCTTCTGGAGACCCGAGTCGACCTTGGACTCGTAGTCGTGGAACGGCGCGATGCCGACGCCGTCGTTCTTCAGCGTGCCGACGTACGGGGTCTTCGAGAAGTCACCCTTCGCGGCCTGCTCGACGACGTCCTTGGTCGCCGGGCGCATGCCCTTCTCGACCGAGGTCAGCGCGATGTCCTTGTAGCGGGGGTCGGCCTCGTAGAGGTCGCTGTCCGCGCCGATCAGCACGGAACCGTTGTTCGCGTCCTTGATCGCCTCTGCGGCCGACTGGTAGATCGGGCCACCGACGGGCAGGATCACGTCGGCGTTCTGGTCGAGGAGCGTCTGCGCGACCGACTTGGCCTGCGTGCCGGCCTCGAAGCCACCGGTGAAGGAGCCCTTCTGGCTGTCGACGTCCCAGCCGACGACCTTGACGTCCTTCTTCTTCTGCTCGTTGTAGTACTTCACGCCGTCCGCGAAGCCGTCCATGAAGATGGTCACGGTCGGGATCTGCATGCCGCCGAAGGTGCCGACGACACCGCTCTTGGAGTACGACGCGGCCGCGTAGCCGGCCAGGAACGCCGCCTGCGACGTGTCGAACGTGATCGGCTTGACGTTCTTGGCGTCGATCGAGTTGTCGTCGATGATCGCGAAGTCCGTGTCGGGGTTCGCCGCCGCCTGCTTCTTCGTGGCGTCGGCGAGGTTGAACCCGACCGTCACGATGAGCTTGCAGTTCTGGTTGATGAGCTGCTCGATGTTGGAGTCGTAGACCGTGGAGTCCTTCGACTCGGCCTTGTTGTACTTCGCACCGAGTTCCTTCGCGGCGTCCTGCAGGCCCTCGTAGCCGAGCTGGTTGAAGGACTTGTCGTCGAAGCCGCCGGAGTCCGAGACCATGCACGGGCGGAAGTCGGTGGACTTCGCCGACGAGGAGTCGGACGGAGCGGCGGAGCAGCCGGCCAGGACGGCGACGGTGCCGAGGAGCGCGAGGCCGCTGAGTGCGATCTGACGGGTACGAGATGACACGGGATGTTCCTCCGGGAGCAAGGGCCCGGGTCACTGCGCACCGGGCGATCGTGGCGACAGTACACGACCGCCTGGCCGGTACAGGGCCCCTTCCGGCCGCCCGGATGATCGGTTACGGGATCGCGACCGCGCCGAAACAGGCCCGTAACGCGGCGCAACCCTCGTCACCCCAGTTCGGGGGTGCGCGCCCACATTTCGTGGTGGAGCGCTACAGGACGTCGTCCCGCCCGCTGATCTTCAGTGCATCCACCACACCCTTGACCCGCTGGGCGTTCGCGCTCGTCGTGACGAGGAGCGCGTCGGGGGTGTCCACGACGACGATGTCCTCGACGCCGATGAGCGAGATGAGCCGCTGGCTGTGCGCGACGACGATGCCGCTCGACGAGTCGGCCAGGATGCGGGCGTTGTCGCCGAGCACCGCGAGGTTGTTCGTCCGTCCACCGGACTGCAGCTTCGCGAGGGACGCGAAGTCGCCGACGTCGTCCCAGTCGAAGTCACCGGGGACCACGGCGAGCCGTCCGGCGGCGGCGGCCGGCTCGGCGACGGAGTAGTCGATCGCGATCTTCTTCAGCCCCGGCCAGATCGCGTCGACGACGGCACCGCGGGACGAGGTGTCCCACGCGGCGGCGAGTTCCTCGATGCCGGCGAGCAGCTCGGGCTCGTTCCGACCGATCTCCGCGAGGAGCACGTCGGCGCGGGCGATGAACATGCCGGCGTTCCAGAGGTAGCTGCCGTCGGCGAGGTACCCGGTGGCGGTGTCGAGGTCGGGCTTCTCGACGAAGTCCAGCACGGCGTGCGCCCGCGGGGCGGTGTCGATGCCGAGCGAGTCGCCCGCGTGGATGTAGCCGAACCCGATGGCCGGCTCGGACGGTGTGATGCCGATGGTCGTCACGTAGCCGGCGCGGGCCGCCAGCACCGCTTCGCGCACCGACCGACGGAACCCGCGGGCGTCGCCGATGACGTGGTCGGCGGCGAACGACCCGATGACCACGTCGGGCTCGCGCCGGCGGAGGATCGCCGCGGCCAGGCCGATGGCGGCCGTGGAGTCCTTCGGCTCGCTCTCGAGCACGACGTTGTGGTCGTGGATGCCCGGCAGCTGCGACTCGACCGCGACCCGGTGGGCACGCCCGGTCACGACCATGATCCGCTGGTCCCCGGACAGCGGCGCGAGGCGGTCCCACGTCTGCCGGAGGAGCGAGGTGCCCGAGCCGGTCAGGTCGTGGAGGAACTTCGGGGCGTCGGCGCGCGACAGCGGCCAGAGGCGCGAACCGATCCCGCCGGCAGGGATGATCGCGTAGAAGTCGTCGAGAGGGTCAGCCACCCGCTCACCGTACCGTCCGGTCGCCGCCGTTCCTGGGTACCGGCCGCTCGGATGTGCGGGAAGCCGCACGACCTGTTCACCCCCGCCGAACGCGCCGTTCACCGTGCGGCCCCCGTCCGCGTCACGTGCGCCGCGGAGCATGGCGAGTGCCATGAACGCACGCAGCGTGGAGCGCGGCCAGGTCCAGCGGACCGTCGCCGTCGTGACCGAGAGCTTCCTGCCCACCCTCAACGGCGTGACCACCAGCGTCCTGGCGGTCCTCGACCACCTGGAGCGCCGTGGCCACCGCGCGGTCGTCATCGCGCCCGACGCCCCTGGTCTCGCGGCCTGGCGATCCCGCACCGAGCTCGAGCGGTACCGCGGGTTCGACGTGCACCGCGTGCCGGCGGTCGCGTACCGGCAGTTCCCGGTCGCCCTCCCCCACCCGGTCCTCGACACGATCCTCGCCGCCTCTGGCGCCGACGTGCTGCACGCAGCCAGTCCGCTCCTGCTGGGTGGGCGCGCGATCACGGCGGCCGGGAGGCTCGGCATCCCGTCCGTCGCCGTGTTCCAGACCGACGTGGCCGGGTTCGCCCGCCGCAACGGCCTGGCAGCGGCCGCCCCGTTGGCGAGACGGGTGCTCGCCCGGATCCACCAGGGCGCGTCGTTGACGCTCGCGCCGTCGTCCGCGACCGCGGCCATGCTGGCCGCGGACGGCGTCCCGCGCGTCACGCGATGGGGTCGCGGTGTGGACACCGACCTGTTCCACCCGTCGCGGCGGCAGTCGGCGCACGTGCGCGCGTTCCGGAGGCGACTCGCTCCGCGCGGCGAGACCGTCGTGGGCTACGTGGGCCGGCTCGCACCGGAGAAGGAGGTCGAACGGCTCGCCGAGCTCGGCGGCGTCCCGGGCATCAGGATCGTGGTCGCGGGAGGGGGGCCCTCCAGGCAGGTACTGGAGCGACGGCTGCGCCACCTGGACGTGACCTTCACCGGTCCGCTGCGCGGCGACGCCCTCGCCGACGCGTACGCGGCACTCGACGTGTTCGTGCACACCGGACCGGCGGAGACCTTCGGGCAGACGCTGCAGGAGGCGCACGCCACCGGCCTTCCGGTGGTGGCACCGGCGTCCGGCGGCCCGCTCGACCTCGTCGCGCCGGGGCTCGACGGCGAGCTCTACGACCCGGACGTGCCACAGGCGCTCCGGCGGGCGGTCGTCGGGCTGCACCTCGACCGGGACCGCGCCGCGCGCATGGGGTCGGCCGGGCGGCTGCGGGTGGAGGGCACCACGTGGGAGGCGGTCGGCGACCAGCTGCTGGCGCACCACGACACGGCGAGGAACATCGGCGCGCCGCCCGCCGCCGCACGGGGTGTCCGCGCCGAGTGGAACGAGAAGGTCAGCTCCCGGTCATAGGATGGTCGTGTTCCACACGAACACGACGGCAACGGTGCGCCGATCGGCGCCCCGGTCTCAACGGAGGGCGAGCTCATGGCCGAGCAGACCGCAGGGAGTACGGCGACAGCCGTGCCACAGGTGACCATCGAGGCGCCCCGCGCGTCCCGGACCCCCAAGGGGACGCTGTACCGCGGCAGCACCGGCATGTGGTCGTGGGTCCTGCACCGCATCACCGGCGTCGCGATCTACTTCTTCCTGCTCGTGCACATCCTCGACACGGCGCTCGTGCGCCTGTCGCCGGAGGCGTACAACGCGGTCATCGGCACGTACAAGACCCCGATCATGAACCTCGGTGAGATCGCCCTCGTGATGGCGATCGTGTTCCACGCGTTCAACGGGCTGCGCATCATCCTGGTCGACTTCTGGTCCAAGGGGCCGAAGTACCAGCGGACGATGTTCTGGATCGTCATCGTCCTGTGGGCGATCGCGATCGCGGGCTTCCTGCCGCGCCAGCTCATGAACCTCGTCGCCGACTTCCACTGACCAGGGGGCACCACATGACCACCGACACCATCGCACCCCCTCGCAGCTCCCAGGCCGCACGCCGCTCCACCAACTGGGAGAAGTGGGGCTGGATCTACATGCGTGGATCCGGCGTCCTGCTCGTCGTCCTGATCTTCGGCCACCTGTTCGTGAACATGGTCGCGGGCGAAGGGGTCAAGCAGATCGACTTCGCCTTCGTCGCCGGCAAGTGGGCCAGCCCCTTCTGGCAGGTGTGGGACACCCTCATGCTCTGGCTCGCGCTGATCCACGGCTCGAACGGCATGCGCACGATCGTCAACGACTACGTGTCGAAGCCCGGCATCCGCAAGACGCTGCTCGTCGCCATCCTGGTCGCGTGCGTCCTGCTCATCGTCCTCGGCACGCTGGTCTGCTGGACCTTCGACCCGTGCCCCGCCGGCGCTGCCGCTGCCGACCTGCCGTCGTTCTGCCCGGCGCAGTAGCCGGTCCACCAGCCGCGGCACTCCGCACTTTCCCTTCTGCACTCCCCTGACTCGAGAGATCCACGTGACCGACATCACCGTCCATCACCACCAGTTCGACATCGTCATCATCGGCGCGGGCGGCGCGGGCATGCGTGCCGCGATCGAAGCCGGCCCGAAGGCGAACACCGCGGTCATCTCGAAGCTGTACCCGACCCGCTCGCACACCGGTGCGGCGCAGGGCGGCATGGCGGCCGCGCTCGCGAACGTCGAAGAGGACTCGTGGGAGTGGCACACGTTCGACACGATCAAGGGCGGCGACTACCTGGTCGACCAGGACGCCGCCGAGATCCTCGCGAAGGAAGCCATCGACGCGGTCATCGACCTCGAGAACATGGGCCTGCCGTTCAACCGCACGCCCGAGGGCAAGATCGACCAGCGCCGCTTCGGTGGCCACACCCGCGACCACGGCAAGTCGCCCGTGCGCCGGGCCTGCTACGCCGCCGACCGCACGGGCCACATGATCCTGCAGACGCTGTTCCAGAACTGCGTGAAGCTCGGCGTGAACTTCTTCAACGAGTTCTACGCGCTCGACCTCATCATGGTGGACGTCGTCGGCGAGGACGGCGTCACCCGCAAGCAGCCGGCCGGCGTCGTCGCGTTCGAGCTCGCGACCGGCGAACTGCACGTCTTCCACGCCAAGGCGATGATCTTCGCCACCGGCGGCTTCGGCAAGATGTACAAGACCACGTCCAACGCGCACACCCTCACCGGTGACGGCGTCGGCATCGTGTGGCGCACGGGCCTGCCGCTCGAGGACATGGAGTTCTTCCAGTTCCACCCGACCGGGCTCGCCGGACTCGGCATCCTGCTCACCGAGGGCGCTCGCGGCGAGGGCGCGATCCTCCGCAACGCCTCTGGTGAGCGCTTCATGGAGCGCTACGCCCCGACCATCAAGGACCTCGCCCCGCGCGACATCGTGGCCAGGTGCATGGTGCAGGAAGTGGCAGAGGGCCGGGGCGCCGGCCCGAACAAGGACTACGTGCTGCTCGACTGCACCCACCTCGGTGCCGAGGTCCTCGAGACCAAGCTCCCGGACATCACCGAGTTCGCCCGCACCTACCTCGGCGTCGACCCCGTGACCGAGCCGGTACCCGTGATGCCGACCGCGCACTACGCGATGGGCGGTATCCCGACGAACACCAACGCCGAGGTCCTGTCCGACAACGACCACGTCGTGCCGGGCATGTACGCCGCCGGCGAGTGTGCGTGCGTCTCCGTGCACGGGTCGAACCGTCTCGGCACCAACTCGCTCCTCGACATCAACGTCTTCGGCAAGCGGTCCGGCAACAACGCCGCCGAGTGGGTCAAGACGGCGGAGTTCCTCCCCCTGCCCGAGGACCCGGCCGCGAACGTCCGCGGCATGCTCGAGCAGCTCCGCGCCTCCACCGGCACCGAACGCGTTGCCGCGCTCCGCAAGGAGCTGCAGGAGGAGATGGACAAGAACGCGCAGGTGTTCCGGACCGACGAGTCGCTCGCACGCGTCACCGAGACCATCCACACGCTCCGCAACCGGTACATGAACGTCGCCGTGCAGGACAAGGGCAAGCGCTTCAACACCGACCTGCTCGAGGCCGTCGAGCTCGGGTTCCTGCTCGACCTCGCCGAGGTCGTCGTCTACTCGGCACGGAACCGCAAGGAGTCCCGCGGCGGCCACATGCGCGACGACTACCCGAAGCGCGACGACGAGAACTACATGCAGCACACCATGGCGTACCTGACGGGCGACCCGCACTCGTCACTCGCCGACGACCACATCACGCTCGACTGGAAGCCCGTCGTCGTGACGCGGTACGAGCCGATGGAGAGGAAGTACTGATGACCGACACCCTGGTCTCCGACGCCCCCCGCACCGACGCGGCGACAGCTCCTCCCGGGTCGTTCCCCGTCACGATCATCGTCCGGCGCTTCGACCCGGACGTCGACGACGAGCCGCGGTGGCAGGACTTCGACGTCATGATGCTGCCGACCGACCGCATCCTCGACGCGCTGCACCAGATCAAGTGGGAGCAGGACGGGTCGCTGACGTTCCGCCGCTCCTGCGCGCACGGCGTCTGCGGCTCCGACGCGATGCGCATCAACGGGCGCAACCGTCTGGCCTGCAAGACCCTCATCAAGGACCTCGACGTGTCGAAGCCGATCTACGTCGAGGCGATCAAGGGTCTGCCGCTCGAGAAGGACCTCGTCGTCGACATGGAGCCGTTCTTCAAGTCCTTCCGAGAGGTCCAGCCGTTCCTGCAGGCGAACTCCACGCCGGAGAAGGGCAAGGAGCGCGTGCAGTCCGTCGCCGACCGCGCCCGCTTCGACGACACCACGAAGTGCATCCTCTGCGCAGCGTGCACGTCGTCCTGCCCGGTGTTCTGGACCGACGGCCAGTACTTCGGCCCCGCGGCGATCGTCAACGCGCACCGCTTCATCTTCGACTCGCGCGACGACGCGGCCGACGTGCGCCTCGACATCCTCAACGACAAGGAAGGCGTCTGGCGCTGCCGCACGACCTTCAACTGCACCGACGCCTGCCCCCGCGGCATCCAGGTCACCAAGGCGATCTCGGAGGTCAAGCAGGCGGTCATGCGTGGTCGGGCATAGGTCCGTCGCGGCACCAGGATCGGCAGAGGTCAGACCACTAGGCTCCCGCTCATGACGTTCGCGGACACCCGCCCCATCCTCGACCAGCTCGGCTACACGATCCGCTACGTGCAGCTCCCCGGGGAGACACTGCACGAGCCTCCCGTGGAGGGCGCACTGCGCCTCGTCCCGGCCGACGGCGCGGACACCTTCGCGCTCGAGGTCGTGGACTACGGCACCGCGCGGCGCCTGGCGACGGCCCGTGGCGAGTCGGATGCGGTCGAGATGCTCCGCCGGTTCCTGAACCGTCCCTTCCCCGCCCCGCGTGACATCCAGCGGTACGAGCTCGACGGGCTCCGGGACCGCGCGGTGTCGACGTACCCGCAGCTCGCGCAGCAGGTGTCGCAGGCGGGTCCGGACGGCCTCACCATCCAGATCCCGGCCGGTGTCCCGGTCGACCGGATCGGCGGCCCGGACGGGTACCTGCTGCACCCGCTCGACACCCCGATGCCGTTACGCTCGCTCCCCCCGCACGTCGCGGCGGCGCCGGAGGTCCACCGCTACGTCGTCGACCGTCCGTTCCTGGTGTCGGTCCGGTTCGTGCAGCCCTGGTTCGAGCAGCCGGGTGGCGCGCTCCGCTTCCAGATCGCCGACCCGACCACCACGATCCGCGACCTCGTCGTCGACGGGTCCCTGGTCCGCGTCCGCGCGGTCTGACGCTCCCGGAGCACGCAGAGAACCCCGTTCCGGACTCCGAACCGCGCAGCTGCGTGGTTCGGTGTCCGGAACGGGGTTCTTCGTCGTTCCGGGTCAGCCACGACCGGGCTGGTCGAACCGCTGCCCCTCGGGCTTCGACGGCAGGATCGCCAGGATGATGAGGATGATCCCGCCGACGAACGGGATGAACCCGAGGAACCAGAACGGCCCGGCGAGGTTCGCGTCGTGCAGTCGGCGCCAGAACAAGGCGATCGACGGGACGAGGATGGCGAGGCCCCAGATCGTCGCGATGATCCCGACGATGACGTAGAGCGCCGAGGGGCTCTGCATCGTCGACACGGTGCTGTACCCGTTCGACACGGTCGTCATCTGCGACGTCGCGGCGCCCACGCCGAGCAGGATGCCGAGCACGATGCTGATGATGCCGTTCGCGAGGTACCACCACCAGAACTCCGAGCGGCTGGCACGGCCGTCGAACCTGGCGTACTTCTTGAAGAACCGGCGGACGGCTCCCCCGAAGGAGATCCCGTACCACGGTGCCCACAGCGGTGGCTCGCCATCAGGCCCCGTCGGTGCGGGCGCACCGTACTGCGGCGTGTGTCCGGCGGGCTGCTGCCCGTACGGATTGTCGGACGGGTACTGATCGGTCATGGTGGACCCCCTGGGTGTCGGCTGATACTCCTGTCAGAGTCAATCAGAACGGCACCCGTCCGTCCGAAAGGAGTCTCGACTACCGCTGGTCGGGCCGGTCGTACTGCGCGCCGGACGGGTTCGGCGGGAGGCAGCCGAACACGATCCCGGCGAACCCGGCGGCGAACGTGATGAGCCAGAACGGGCCGGCGAGGTTCGCGTCGTGGACTCGGCGCCACCCGAGGGCGAGGCTCGGCACGATCGTCCCGAGCCCCCAGATCCCCCAGAGGAACAGCAGCACGAACATCCCGAACGGCGGCGCCCCGGTGGTGTGCGTGTACCCGGACGCGTCCGTCGTGCTGTTCGCGACGCTCCAGGTGATGAGCGTCGCGATGAACCCGCCGTAGAGCACGATCGTGACGATCCCGTTGGCCAGTGCCCACCACCAGAACTCGCCCCGGCTCGCGCGGCCGTCGAACCGCGCGTACTTCGTGAAGAAGCGCTTGACCGCACCGAGGAACCCGATGCCGTAGTGCGGCGCCCAGAGCGGGGGTTTCCCGTCGGGCCCGGTGGGGATCGGGGGGAACGTCGGGTACGGATCCGCGTACTGCTGCTGCTGCCCGTACGGCTGCTGCCACGGCTGCTGCCACGGCTGGCCGCCGTACTGGGGCTGGCCGTACTGGGGCTGCCCCCACTGCGGTCGGTCCCACTGCGGCTGACCGGGCTGCTGACCGGACGGCCCGTCCTGCCCCTGCGTCGGATCGGTGTCGCTCACGCTGTCCCCTTTCGTGCGTCGATCGGCGTCCGGCTCCGAGCGGGCCGGGTCAGCCGCGGTCCGGTCGGTCGTACTGCTGTCCCTGCGGGTTCGTTCCGAGCAGCCCGACGATCAGCGAGAACAGGACACCGATCGGCGGGATGATGAAGAGCAGCGCGAACAGGCCGCTGAGGTTCACGTCGTGCAGGCGTCGGACGGTCAGCGCGATGAACCCGAGCGCGCACGCCAGTGCCCACAGGCTGCTCAGCCCGTCGTCGGCGTTGTCGATGAACGGCAACGCGTTGAGGATGCCCCCGACGATGCCGGTCGCCACGTTGCCGAGGACGTACCAGAGCGCCCAGAACCAGAACTCGCTGCGGCTGGCGCGCCCGTCGAAGCGGACGTACTTCTTCCAGAACCGCTGGAAGGCCTGCGGGAACGGGATCCCGTACCAGGGTGCCCAGAGCGGGGGCTGCCCCGAGGACGGCTGCTGGCCGTACGGGTTCTGGCCGTACGGCTGCTGGCCGAACGGGTTCTGGCTGTACTGGTTCTGCCCGTACGGGTTCTGGTTCGGCTGGCCGTACGGCGGATGCTGATCGCTCACATCGTGATCCTGGCACATCCTCAGGGAACGAGTGCGAGCTTCCCACCCGGGTGCCCGGACTCCAACAGTTCAGCAGCCTCTCGCGCCGACGCCAACGGGAACGTCCGCGCGATCAGCACGTCGAGCTGCCCTGCTCCCGCGAGGTCGACCAACCGCTGCCGGACGGAGTCCCGGAACGCCTTGCTCTCCGGCTGGGCACCGCCCACCGCGGCGAACCCATCCGCCGCCGCCCTGGCCTGTGCGGCGATCGTGACGATTCGGCTCCGATCGGCGACGAGTGCCAGCGACACGTCGACGGCCTCGTCGGTCCCGACGCAGTCGATCGCCACGTCGACCCCGGCGGGTGCGGCCTCACGCACGCGGTCCTCGAGCCCGTCACCGTACGGCACCCACTCGCCGCCGTACCGCCGGACGGTCTCCCCTCCGCGCTCCGATGCGGTGCCGATCACCCGGGCGCCGAGCGGTCGGAGCAGCTGCAGGACACTGAGCCCGACGGCGCCCGAGGCACCGTGGACGAGCACCGTGTCGTTGCCGGAGGCCCGGGTGACCCGGATCACGTCGGCCGCCGTGGCCCCGGCGAGCAACAGGTTCGCCGCCTCCGGGAACCCGAGCGATGCCGGCTTCCGGAAGACGTCGACCGCGGGCACGGTGAGCGATGCCGTCCATCCGCCGGAGACCCGGAAGGCCAGGACCTCGTCGCCGACCGAGAACGACACGTCGGGTCCGACGGCGGAGACGACCCCGGCGACCTCGTAGCCGATCGGCATCGGGTACGCGGAGGGCTCGGCTCCGCGGGTGTGCTTCGTGTCGGCGGGGTTCATGCCGGCGGCGCGCACCTCGATCGTGACCTCACCGGGCCCCGGCGCCGGGACCTCCACGTCGATCGCTTCCAGGACCTCGCTGCCGCCGGGACGCGGCGCCACCCACTGTGTCGTCATGTCCCGGACGGTACGCGCGCGTGCCGAGCATCGAACCGACCTCGCAGGCTCGGTCGGCGCTGGCGCCGCGCGCCGCTGGCGCGTCGCAACATGCGGAGCGCGCGCAGACGGGAGGCCCGGTGCCAGCTGGCACC
>JASCOI010000062.1 GCA_029959665.1 Microbacteriaceae bacterium PS02333 | reverse complement strand
CCCGCGGGCCCCGGGGCCCGCCCGGCCGTCATCGAGGGAACAGAAATGGGCGGGTCGCGTTGGCGGACCCGACCATTTCTGTTCCCTCGATCGCAACGAGGACCGGCGCGCGGGGGGAGGCGGGGCGGACCGCTCAGCGGGTGAAGAAGAGCAGGCCGCGCACGTAACCGGCCTGGCCGGCGTGCTGCGTGCAGTCGTTCAGGATGCTGACGATGCGCGCACCGGCGGTGACGGGCGGGTCCCACGCGTCGTCGACCACGGGGTCGAGGTCGTCGGGTCCGAGCGTGCCGAGGTAGGCGACCGTGCGTTCGTGCACCGCGTCGAGGTACCCCGTGAGCTGCGAGGCGGACGCCCGCACCTTGCCGACGTCGTCGCGGGACATGCCGTACCCGAGTGCCTCGGCGGGGAAGGGCAGCCCGAACCGGTCGTACCAGCCGTCGGCGGTCCAGACCTGCTCGGTTCCGGCGAGGTCGGCGATCTGCGCGTCCTGGCCCCTGGCGATGTGCCACGCGAGCCACGCGAGGGTGTTCGCCCCGGCTGCCGGGCGTGATGCGAGCTGGTCCTCGGAGAGCCCCTCGACGGCACGGGCGACGGTCGACGGGACGCGGGAGAACGCTTCGATGAGGACTTCGGAGGGGGTCATGCCCCCGAACCTACGCCCGGGTGTGGGCGGCCAGTTCGGCGTCGAACGCCTCGAGCACGTCGGCGAGGAGCCCCATCTGCGCACTCGGCACGGCCGCGGTGAACGCGTCCCGGTAGATGTCCTTGACCTCGTCGACGGCGCGGATGCCCTCGTCGAGGATGACGACCTCGACACTGCGCCGGTCGTTCGGGTTCGGGACGCGTCGGACGAACCCACCGCGCTCGAGCCGGTCGACCAGCGAGGTCATCGCGCCGGTGGAGAGCCCGAGGTACGCGGTCGCCTCCTTGGGGAGGACACTGCCGCCTGGTCGCGCGGCGAGGGAGAACAGGAACCGCAGATCGGTGAGCCCGAGGCCCCTGGCGGATGCCTCATCGTGGACGAGTCGGGCGTGATGGATCTGCAGGCGTCGGTAGACCTCGAGCACGCGCTCCAGGTCGGTCGACGGGGCGGCGCCGGTGACGGGGGAGAAGGGTGCCGTCGGGTCCTCGGGGACGACGGCGGTCACGCGGAGGCCCCCGCGCGCACTCCGGAGCGGCGTTCGAGCGCGTCACCGAGCCGGGCGAGCGCGTCGGCCAGGGGCTGCCGTTCCCCTGGCGTGGTCACCTCGCGAAAGGCCGCCGCATAGAGGGCACCGATCTGCTGCGCGACGGCGGCACCGGAGGCCGTGAGGTGGATCAGGATGCTGCGACGGTCGTCCGGGTTCGGGCGGCGCTCGATGTGGCCGCGATGCTCGAGTCGGTCGATCAGGGACGTCATCGCCCCGGTGGACAGCTCGAGGTACTCGCCGGACTGCTTCGGGGTGACACCCTCGCCGTCGGCGGCCGCCAGGAAGAACACGAAGCGGCTGTCCGTCGCGTTGAGGCCGCGCGCGACGCTCTCGTGGTGGAGGACGCGAGCGTGCTGCATCTGCATGAGGCGGAACGCCGTCAGGAGGCGTCCGAGGTCGGAGTCTTCCACTCCGTCGGTGGTGCGGCGCCCGACGAGCACGGACGACGCGGGCGCGTGCGACGCGGTCACGGGGGAGGTGGGTGCTGCGGGAGTGGTCGGCGCGACTGCGTCGACTTCGGGGATTCGGGTGTCCGTCATCGGGCGGCTCTTCTCGGGTACGTGTGACGCCGACGGCACGGGTCTGCCGTCGTGCTGCTCATTGAACAAGTATCTCACTCATCGAACTACCCCCAGCAGTGGGGGCGTATTTCGGCTTGTGAGTGGCTCGGACGGCAAGTAGCTTGATCGTCGTAGCAACGGAGCTCAGCACCACCCCGGCACGAAGCGCGGCCAACCACCGCGGCCCCGGCCGAACCAACCGATCAGATCTCTCGACTTCCGGAGTACCTCCATGTCTCGTGTCACCCCTCGCGCCGCTCGTCTCGCCGCCTGGATCGCCATCCCTGCCGCGCTCGTCGCCTCCGGCGTCGTCGTCTCCACCGCCTCGTACTCGGCGTTCTCCGCCACGACGGTGAACCCGACCAGCAACTGGACCGCCGGCAGCGTCGCACTCTCCGACGACGACAACAACACCGCGCTGTTCACCGCCACCGGCCTGAAGCCCGGCTCGACCGGCTCCAACTGCATCACCGTCACGTCGACCGGCTCGCTGGCCTCCACGGTCAAGCTCTACGGCACGAACGCGGCGACCACGAACGCCCTCGCGTCGAACATCACCATCTCGATCGACCAGGGCACCGGCGGCGGCTTCGGCTCCTGCACCGGCTTCACCCCGGCGAGCACGAGCGGCAACCTCTACTCGGGCACGCTCGCCGCCTTCGGCACCGCGTCCACCAACTTCGCGACCGGCGTCGGCACCTGGGCCCCGACCGGCTCCGCGTCCGAGTCGCGTGTCTACCGCGTGACCTACACCGTCCCCACCTCGGCCCCGAACTCGATCCAGGGCGGCACCGCCTCCCTCGGTCTCACCTGGGAGGCCCAGAACAGCTGAAGCTCGGAACCGACGCCGGGCGCGTGATCAGCACGCCCGGGTCGGCTCCACCGGTGACGTCCGGGACCGGACCCGATGCGGGCCCGTCCGTCACCCCCAGCACGCCCCCAGTCGAAGGCAGTCATGGTCAGCATCGAAGTCAGCGGTGGACGCACACCGCACGATGCGCTGCATGACGTCGTCGACTGGGGGCGTGTCGTCGTCGCCACCCTCGCTCGCGGCATCGTCGCGACCGTCCTCGGCCTCGCCCTCTGGGCCGCCGCGCCGGCCGTCATAGGCTGGCACCCCACCACCGTCATGACCGGCTCGATGGAGCCGCGGCTCGCCCCCGGCGACGTGGTCGTCTCGCGGCCGGTCGCCCAGGCGGATATCCGGCTCGGGCAGATCCTGCTCGCCGACGACCCCGACCAGCCGGGGCACCTCCGCATGCACCGCTTCGTGACGGCCGGACCGGACGGCACGCTCGTCACCAAGGGCGACGCCAACCCGCAGCGCGACTCCACCGCGATCGAGCGCTCGGCCGTGCACGGCGTCGCTTTCCTCCGCATCCCGGTGATCGGCGCGCCCATCGTCTGGCTCCGTGACGGCGAGTGGCACAAGGTGTTCGTGCTCGCACTCGCGCTCACCGCCGCGCTGTACCTCTGCGCGATCGACGGCTCGCTGCGGCGGCTGGCGTCCACGTCCTCCTCCGACGGTGACGGTGACGGAGACGGTCCGGCTGCTGACGACGGCCTGGAGGCTCGCCCCACCTCCGCCCCGTCCGGCGCCGCCGACGGCCGGACCGGTCGGCACGTCCTGTCGCGTCGCGCGCTCCGCCGCCGTGTCCGGCAGGTGCGGCGTCTCCGCCGTGCCGGGGGCGCCGCCGCGGTGGTGCTCGTCGCCGGCAGCCTCGGGGTGCTCCTGCCCGCGCAGGCCGTCGCGGCACCGTTCGCGAAGACGACGGTGAACCCGACGTCGTCGTTCGCGACCCTCACCGTCCCGCAGGCCACGACGCTCACGTGCACGTCGAACGGCGACGGCTCCGTGAACATCGGGTTCGCGTACGGCGGTCCGACCGCGACGTCGTTCTCGGTCGTGAACGGCACGACGGTGCTCGCGACGGGCACGACCACCCCGGTGAAGGTCGTCGGCTCCGGGATCCTGAGCCTCGGCCAGGTCTACACCGTCACCGTCCGGGTCGACTTCGTCGGCAACTGGACGTCGACCAGCACCGCGACCGCCCGGATCCAGACGGCGCTCATCGGCACGAACCTCAGCTGCGCCTGAGTTGTCCACAGCCGGTGGCGCGGTGCCCCGGGATGTCCGAGGACGGCGCTACCGTGACGGGCATGCGCATCCTGCACACCGGCGACTGGCACCTGGGCCGCACCCTGCTCGGCGCCGATCTGCTCGAGCACCAGGCGGCGTTCCTCGACCACCTCGTCGGGGTCGTCGTGCAGCGATCAGTCGACCTGGTGGTCATCGCCGGGGACGTGTACGACCGCGCGATCCCGCCGGTCGACGCCGTGCGCATGCTGTCCTCGACGCTCGAACGACTCTCGGCGGTCGCAACCGTCGTGGTGACGCCGGGCAATCACGACTCCGCCGCCCGGTTGGGGTTCGGTTCCGGAGTGATGAACGCCCGCGTGCGGATCCTCGCCGAACCGGCACGCATCGCCGAACCGGTCCTCGTGGACGACGCCGACGGGCCGGTCGCGGTCTACGGCATCCCGTACCTGCAGCCGGACATGGTGCGGTACGCCCTCGCCGACGTTCCGGACGAACCCCTCGCCCGATCCCACCAGGCAGTGGTCGGCGCCGCGATGGACCGGGTCCGTGGTGACCTCGCACAGCGGCCCGGCACCAGGAGCGTCGTCGTGGCGCACGCCTTCGTCGGCGGTGCCGAGCCGAGCGACAGCGAGCAGGACATCCGCGTCGGGGGCGTCGACCGCGTGGCCGAGTCCGCGTTCGACGGCGTGGACTACGTCGCCCTCGGCCACCTGCACGGGCCCCAGCGCGTCGGTGCCTCCGACCGCATCCGCTACGCCGGGTCGCCCTTGGCCTTCTCGTTCGGTGAGCGGCACCACACCAAGTCGGTGACCCTCGTCGACCTCGACGCCGCCGGCACGGTGTCCGTCGAACTCGTGCCGACACCCGTGCCACGCCGACTGGTCGACGTCCGGGGCTCACTCGACGACATCGAGTCCGGGCTGTTCGCCGAGCACGCCGATGCCTGGGTCCGCGTCGCCGTCACCGACACCGTGCACCCGGAGCGGATGTACGCCAGGGTCAAGGACCGCTTCCCCCACGCACTGGCGATCACGCACGAACCCGCCGACGCGCCGGCGCGCTCGGCGTCCAGGACGGTGACCGCGACGTCCGACCCGGTCGAGGTCGCTGCCGACTTCGTGACGTTCGCCACCGGCGGGGCTCCCACGGCCGAAGAACTCGTCGTGCTGCGCGAAGCGTACGAGTCCGCTGCCGCCGCGCTGTCGGAGCAGGACGGGGCCGCGCGCAACGGGATCGTGCACGAGGGGACCGTGCGCTGATGTACCTGCACCACCTCGAACTCCGCGCCATCGGTCCGTACCCGGACCTCGTCTCGATCGACTTCGCCGCGCTCGCCGCGTCGGGGGTGTTCCTGCTCGAGGGACCGACCGGGTCCGGCAAGTCGACCATCATCGACGCCGTCGTCTTCGCGCTCTACGGCGGACTCGCCGGCTCGGACGCCAGCTCCGACCGGCTGCACAGCCAGCACGCCGACCCCGCGGTCGAGCCGTTCGTGGAGCTGGTGTTCGAGACCGGTGCCGGCGTGTTCCGGGTCCGGCGAACGCCGCAGTACGATCGCCCGAAGCAGCGCGGCACCGGCACGGTGAAGCAGCAGTCCTCGGCGCAGCTCGTCCGGCTCGCGCACCCGACGGACGCAGCCGGTGAGCCGGTCTCCGCCCGCGCGCAAGAAGTCGGCGCCGAGATCGCCCGGATCGTCGGACTCGACCGCGCGCAGTTCCTGCAGACGGTGGTGCTGCCGCAGGGCGAGTTCGCCCGCTTCCTGAAGTCACCAGGGGAAGAGCGCAGGAAGCTCCTGCAGTCGTTGTTCGGCACCGAGATCTACGACCGCACCGCCGATGAGCTCGCAGCGCGTCGCCGAGCGGCGGCAGCCGAAGTGGAGGCAGCCGACGCACGCGTGCGAGACGCCCTCGCGCGCTTCGCCGAAGCCTCCGGCCGGATCACGGCCGACCTCCCCGGGGTCGACGAGTCCGACGTCCCCGCGGTCGTCCTCGAACTCCGGCGGATCGCCGATGCCGCGGTCACGGCACGGACCGCGGCGGCAGCGGCGGCCCGTGCAGCTGTCGAGCACGAGCAGTCGGTCGTCCGGCGCCGCGCGGCACTCGATCGCCGCAGTGCCCTGCTCGCCCGGTCCGCTGCGCTCGACGAACGAGCGGACGCCGTCGCCGAGTCCCGAGCCCGACTGTCCCTCGCCGAGCGGGCAGCGCGGGTGGTGGCGGTCGCGGACGGCCTCGACGCCGCGCGTGCACGTGCCGACACGGTCGCCGGCGAACTCGCGGCGCTCCGGCTCCAGCACGACGTCACCGCCGACGACACCGCGGGTGAGCGTGACCGCCTCTCGGAGCTCGTCGGGGCCGTCCGGCACCTCGTCCCCGTCGCGCTCGCGCTCCCCGAACGGCGACGTGCCGTCGAAGACGCGCGCTCGGACGTCGAACGACTCGGCACCCGGCTCGCCGAACTCGACGCGGAACTCGAAGCCCGTCCGGCGGAACGTGCGCGCATCGTGGAGGCGTCCCGCGCGGCGACGGAAACGGCCGCTGACGCCGAAGCCGCCCGTCACGAAGCCGATGCCGTGCGCGACCTCCGTCGGCTGGTCGTCGACCTCGCGGCGGTGCGTGCGCGCGTCCAGGCAGCGGAGACCTCGGTGGCGTCGGCACGAGCGGCAGCGCAGGACGCCCTCGTCGCCGAGCAGCACCTGCGCGAACGGCGCATCGCCGGGCTCGCCGGGGAGCTCGGTCAGGCGCTCCAGCCAGGCGACGCCTGCCCCGTGTGCGGTTCGGTGGAGCACCCGGCGGTCGCCACGCAGCAGGACGACCACCCGACGCCGGCGCAGATCGCCGAGGCAGCAGCCGCCGCGCGACGGGCGGACGACGCCCTCTCGGACGCGGCGACCACCCTCGCCGTCGAGCGTGCGGAGCAGGAACGCCTGACCACGGTGGTCGGCGGCATCGAGCCGAACGACCTCGATCGCCGCGCGGCCGTCGCGGACGAGCGAGTCCGGGCAGCGCGGACCGCGGCCACGACGGTCGCCGAGCGCGAGCGGGACCGGGCCGCGCACGACGAAGCCACCCGTGCCCTCGAACAGGACCGCAACGACGTCGCCGCCCGTCGGCAGGTGCTCATCGCGACGACCGCGAACGACTCGGATCGTGTGGAGCAGGACACCACCGCCGTCGGCGACGCCCTCGTCACCCTCGCCGCACACCTCGACACCGAGCCGGACGGACTGCCGGACGCGGTGTCCGCCCTTGACGACCGGATCCGGGCACTTCGCGCGGTCGCCGAGGCGGTCGAGCGGGTCCGGATCGCCACCGCGGCCGTCGCGGAGCGTGCGACCGAGGTCACCGCGGCCGTCCGTGCCCAGGACCTCACCGACGTCGCCGCTGCTCGTGCGGCGGTGCTCGGGTCGGACGACGCCGAGCGGCTCCGAACGCTCGTCGACGATGCGGATCGCGAGCGCGCGGTCGTCGATGCCGGGCTGGCGGAGCCCGCCGTCGTCCAGGCCGCGGATGACGACCCGGCCACGATCGACCTCGACGCTGCCAGTGCTGAGACGTCCCGCACTGCGCAGGCCCTGGACGAGGCGACCAGGACGGCGGCGACCACGGGGGAGCGGGCCGACGCGACCGAACGGTGCGCCGGGGACCTCGAGCGTGCCGTGTCCGCGCGCGAGTCCACCTCGGCACGCAGCCGAGCGGTGGTGCGGCTCGCCGACATCGCTGCCGGGGCGCCCGGGCAGAACCCCACCGGGATCACCCTCGGCACGTACGTGCTCATGCGCCGCTTCGAGGACGTCGTCGCCGCCGCGAACGACCGCCTCCGGACGATGCTCGGCGGCCGCTTCACGCTCGAGACCTCGGACGAACGAGAATCCGGTGCCCGAGCTCGACGGACGGGCCTCGCGCTCGCAGTCCGCGACCACACGACCGACACGACGCGTGACCCGCGGAGCCTGTCCGGGGGTGAGACCTTCACGTTCTCGCTCTGCCTGGCCCTCGGGCTCGCCGACGTCGTCCAGGCCGAAGCCGGCGGGGTCGCGCTCGGCACGTTGTTCGTCGACGAGGGGTTCGGCACGCTCGACCCCGAGACGCTCGACGGTGTCATCGGTCAGCTGTCCAAGCTCACCGCCGGCGGCCGGCAGGTCGGCATCGTCAGCCACGTGGAAGAGCTCAAGCAGCGCATCCCGGAGCGGATCGCCGTCCGCCGTGCACCGGGTGGTGGCTCACAGGTCAGCACCACGGTCTGACCCGGACCACCTCGACCCTTCGCTCCGACCTCAGGGCGTCGGCGTCGCCGAGGTGTCGACCGTGCCGTCGGGAGGCGGGAGGATGTCCGCCGCCACCCAGGGGAACACCCACGTGAACAACACGAACGTGAGCGCGGCGAGCAGGACGATCAGTTCGAGGACCTTGAGCGCGGTCGGACCGGGCAGGAGCCGCCAGACGAGTGGGAAGATCACTTGGGCGTCTCCGAGAGTTCCTTCGGCGTCCCCTCGGACGCGGGCATCCAGTAGTCGAGCTTGGCGTGGGTGATGTAGCGCTCCTTGGCGGACCACATCGGGTGGCAGGCGGTGAGCGTCAACCAGCGGTCGTCGGCGGTGGGTTCGACGCCGGGCTTGTTCGGGACGGGCGCGATCGTCTCGATGTGGTCGGGCGTGACGATCTGGCTGTCGGTGACCTTGTAGACGTACCAGACGTCGAACTTCGTCGCCTTGTCGGTGACGCGGACGACGATCGCGTCGTCGGTCTTGAGCTCGGCGATCTGGTTGAGCGGCTTGCCGTAGGTCACGCGGTGGCCGGCGACGGCGAAGTTGCCCTCGGCGCCGGGCATCGCGGTGTCCTGGTAGTGGCCGAGTCCGATGGTGTTGAGGACCTTCTCGCGGTCGGTCCCTTCGCCGATCGGCTGGTCGTACCCGGCCCCGAAGCGCGGGATCTGCATGGTGCCGAAGACGTCCGTGACGTTCGGCGGCTCCGCCAGCACGGGTGCGGTGCCTCGGTGCTCGGTCCCGACGGTCGGCTTCGCCTTGGTCTGCCCGAGGTCCTTCACCAGGGAGGTCTGGTGCTGGTTCGCCACGACGTCGGTCCACCACGCGGTCCACACCACGTACAACCCGGTGACCGCGCCCGCGATGATGAGCAGCTCCGCGATGAGCGACACGATCGCGCCGCCGACGGTCTGCCGAGGACGAGGTCCCCGCTTCGTCCGGGCACGCTCGTCCCGCGCGCTGCGGCGCGAGGGAAGGGTCTCGTGTGCGGTCACGTGGCTCCCGATCCGGAGGGGACAGTCGTCGCGGTCGGACGACGCTCAGGTCTATCAGACCACGAGGACGCCACGCTGACGGACTTCTGCACACCCCAGTTAGCGTGGTGTCGTGCAGTACGTCATCCGGCAGTTCACCCCCGACGACACCGAGGCCGTCATCGCCCTCTGGGAGTCCTGCGGCCTGGTCCGACCCTGGAACGACCCGCGGAAGGACATCGCGCGGAAGCTCACGGTGCAGCCGGAGCTCTTCCTCGTCGCGACCGATCCAGAGGGCGCCGACCGGGTCGTGGCCGCGGGCATGGCCGGGTTCGACGGGCACCGCGGCTGGGTGAACTACCTCGCCGTGCAGCCGGACCTGCAGGGGTCGGGGCTCGGGCGCACGTTCATGGCCGAGTTCGAACGGATGCTCGCCGACATGGGCTGCCCGAAGCTGAACCTGCAGGTGCGTGCCGGCAACGAACAGGTCATCGGCTTCTACGAGGCGCTCGGCTACGCGGACGACCACACGGTGTCGATGGGCAAGCGCCTCATCCCCGACGCCTGACGGACCCGCCCGCCGCCTCGCCCGAACGGTCCGGCAGGTCGCGCCGGAGGCGGAGGCGGAGCCGGTCAGGACAGGGCGAGCGCGACCGACGCCGCCAGCGCCAACCCGATGCCGAGCCCCTGCAGCAGGGTGAGCCGCTCCCGGAGCACCAGGCCCGCGAGCACCACCGTGCCGATCGGGTAGAGCGCGTTGAGGACGCTGATCACCGGCAGCGTCACCGGGTCCGTGCTCGAGTGCAGTCCGGCCTGGATGAACACGTTCGCCATCGCGTCGAACACCCCGCACGCCACGATCACCAGCGCGAGCCGACGGACCGAGCCGCCGCGAGCCGTGGACCCGGCCACCCCGTCGGGTGGGGCCGGCGACGCGACGACCGCCGAGCCTCCAGGCCGCGCCGCCGCTGCCGACAGCACCGCCGCCGCACCCAGCAGGAGCGCCTGCAACACCCGCGCGACCAGCAGGGGCGCGACCCCGGAGTCCGCTGGGGTCTCGTTGAACGCGAGCACGATCCCGCCGAACCCGCACCCGGCGACCGCCGCCGCGAGCACGCCCCGCGCGGTGAGCCGAGCGCCCCCGGCGTCCCGCACCGACGCGACCAGCACGACCGCGACCACCGCGATGACGAGCGCGCCGATCGCCACCGGCGACAGCACGGTGCCCCGCACCAGCGCGACCACGACGGGGACGACGGCGGAGAACACGGCGGTCAGTGGCGAGAGCACGCTCATCGGCCCGATCGCGAGGGCGGCGTACAGCAGCAGCACCCCGACGCCTCCGGACACCCCGCCGACCGCGCCCCACAGCGTCGCCTGCCACGAGAACCGTGCCCCGACGACGAGCAGCCCGACCAGGAGCGGTGCGATCCCCACGGCAGCGGCGATCGCGGCGACCGTCACGGGGCGGACGCGCCGCGACGCGAGGCCGCCCAGGAAGTCCGCGAACCCGTAGACGAGCGCGCCACTGAGGCCGAGCATCACGGTGAGCACGGGTCCCATCCTGCCCCGCCCGGTAGCCTGCCCAGCGTGAGTGTTCCCTACCAGCGCATGTTCCGGGTCGACGGCCGTTGGCGCTGGTGGCGGCCGCTCGTGGCGTTGGCCGTCTTCCTCGGGTTCTACCTGGGGACGCAGGTCCTCATCGCGGTCGCGTACCTCGTGCCGATCGGCGTGCAGCGCGGACCCGAGGGGCTCATGGCGTTCCAGGACCAGCTGTCCTCCGGGGCGCTCGACCCGACGGACCCGGTCGTGCTGTCGATGACGATCGTGTCGCTGGTGGTCCTGCTGCCGTCGATCATGATCGCGGTGCGGATCGCCCGACTCGGACCGATCGGCCAGCTGTCGAGCGTGCGGATGCGGGTCCGCTGGGGGTGGATGGCACGCTGCCTGCTGCCGCTCCTCGTCCTGGCGCTCATCATGGTCGGCATCCAGTCCGCCGGCACGTACACGATCGACGGATCCGGGCTGCACTGGAACACCGACGCGATCGGTCAGTCCACCGTGACGCTCGGGACCCTGACGCTCACGATCGTCCTCGTCGTGCTGCTCGTGCCGTTCCAGGCTGCAGCGGAGGAGTACGTGTTCCGCGGCTTCCTCATGCAGACGATCGGCGCGTGGATCCCACTGCGGAAGGTCGGCGCCGTCATCGCCGTGCTCGTCTCGACGGTGGTGTTCGCGGTCCTGCACGTCCCGAACGGGTACAACATCTGGGGCATCCTCGACGTCGGGTCGTTCGGGCTCATCGCGGCGATCATCGTGCTGCGGACCGGAGGCCTCGAGGCCACGATCCTGCAGCACGCGCTCAACAACGTCACGATCTTCGTGCTGCAGGCGCCCGGGTGGTCGAAGATCGACCTCGACTCGTCGGACGGGTCCGCCGTCGGGTGGCTCATCACGCTCGGTACCTCGCTCCTCTACTGGGGGATGATCGAGTTCGTGGCCTGGCGCTCCGGCCTGGACCGCCGGTTCCCGGGGTCCGAGGTGCCGCGGTTCCGCGGCCCGGTGCCTGCCTGGGCAGGCGGGTCGCGCTGGGTCCGGCCGGGAGGCACGGGCTGGTCGGGTGCACCCGCTCGCTCCGAGGGGGTGGCCGGCTCCACCGCCGTGGCCGACGCTGTGGACGCTGCCACGCCTGTGGACAACGGCCTGGGTGTCGCCGGTCGCCCGTAGGCTCGGAGGCATGAGCACCACCCCGGCCGCTGCCGCGCCTCCCGCGGCGTCGCCGTCGCGCGCCGCCGCACTCGACGTCCTGCACCGGGTGTGGGGCTACGACGACTTCCGCGGTGAACAGGCGGCGATCATCGACCGCGTCGTCACGGGTGGGGACGCCCTCGTCCTGATGCCGACCGGTGGCGGCAAGTCGCTCTGCTACCAGGTGCCCGCGCTCGTCCGCGACGGCGTGGGCGTCGTCGTGTCGCCGCTCATCGCGCTCATGCAGGACCAGGTCGACGCCCTCGCGGCGAACGGCGTCAAGGCCGCGTTCCTCAACTCCACGCAGGGCCCGGACGAGCGCGCACGGGTCGAGCGCGCCGTCGTCCAGGGTGAGGTGGACATGCTCTACCTCGCGCCGGAACGGCTGCGGCTCGAGTCCACCCGGGCGCTGCTCGATCGTGCGCAGATCGCGCTCTTCGCCATCGACGAAGCGCACTGCGTCGCGCAGTGGGGCCACGACTTCCGGCCGGACTACCTCGAACTGAGCGTCCTGCACGAGCGCTGGCCGACCGTGCCGCGCGTCGCCCTGACCGCCACCGCCACGCCGCAGACCCACCGCGAGATCTCGGCCCGGCTCGGGTTGGACGACGCGGCGCACTTCGTCGCGGACTTCGACCGGCCGAACAT
Source organism: Microbacteriaceae bacterium PS02333 (assembly GCA_029959665.1). GTDB lineage: Bacteria > Actinomycetota > Actinomycetes > Actinomycetales > Microbacteriaceae > Curtobacterium > Curtobacterium guangdongense. Next base: position 9,630 of record JASCOI010000062.1, on the reverse strand, counting down.
CCAGTACCGCATCGAGCCGAAGACCGGGGCGCTGCAGCAGCTCCTCACGTTCATCCGGACGGAGCACAAGGGCGACGCGGGCATCGTCTACTGCCTGTCGCGCAACTCCGTCGAGCGCACGGCAGCGGCGCTCGTCGACCAGGGCATCCCGGCGCTGCCGTACCACGCGGGCCTCGACGTGCGGGTGCGCGAGCGCAACCAGTCGCAGTTCCTCCGCGAAGAAGGCATCGTGATGGTCGCCACGATCGCGTTCGGGATGGGCATCGACAAGCCCGACGTCCGGTTCGTGGCGCACCTCGACCTGCCGAAGTCGGTGGAGGGGTACTACCAGGAGACCGGTCGGGCCGGTCGTGACGGGCAGCCGTCGACCGCGTGGCTCGCCTACGGGCTGAACGACGTCGTGCAGCAGCGCCGGATGATCGACCAGTCCGAGGGGGACGCGGCGCACCGTCGGCAGCTCAGCGCCCACCTGGACGCCATGCTCGCCCTGTGCGAGACGATCGAGTGCCGCCGGGTGCGGTTGCTCGCGTACTTCGGGCAGGAATCCACGGCGTGCGGCAACTGCGACACGTGCATCGCCCCGCCGGAGTCCTGGGACGGCACGGTCCCCGCGCAGAAGCTCCTCTCGACGATCGTCCGCCTCGACCGTGAACGCGGACAGCGGTACGGCGTCGCGCACCTCGTGGACATCCTCGTCGGCAAGCAGTCGCCCCGCGTGCAGGAACTCCAGCACGAGTCCCTGGCGACCTTCGGCATCGGGTCGGACCTGTCCGAGGGAGAGTGGCGCACGGTGGCGCGGCAGGTCCTCGCGCAGGGGTACGCCACGGTGTCCGGCGACGGCTACGGCACGCTCGTGCTCAGCCAGAGCAGCGCCGAGGTCCTCGGTGGTCGCGTGCAGGTGCTCATGCGTCGTGACCCGGTGAAGGTGCCCCGTGCCAGCCGATCGCGCCGCCAGGTGGTCTCCGACATGCCGCAGGAGGCGCTCGGCCTGTTCGAAGCACTCCGTTCCTGGCGTGCGGCGCAGGCCCGCGAGCAGGGCGTCCCGGCGTACGTGGTCTTCAACGACGCGACCCTCAGGGGCATCGCGGCCGTTCGTCCGTCGGACGTCGACCAGCTCGCCGAGATCTCGGGCGTCGGTGCTGCGAAGCTCGAGTCCTACGGCCGTGCCGTGCTCGACGTGGTGGCCGCCGCAGACTGACCCGGCCGTCCATGCCCCGCGCGGCATGGAACCCGTCGGCGCCTGACTACACTCGGAACCTCCCGCCACGAGGAGGCAGCAGGTGCCCGGTTCGACGATGTTCACCACCGTGCTCGCGCGTGCCGTGGTGGCGCCGCTCGCCCGCGTGGTCTGGCGCCCGAAGATCATCGGTCGCAAGAACGTCCCGAAGCGTGGCGCGGTGATCCTCGCGAGCAACCACCGGTCGTTCATCGACTCCCCGGCGATCACGATCATGGCGCCGCGCAAGGTCTCGTTCCTCGCGAAGCAGGAGTACTTCACGGGCAAGGGGCTCCGCGGTGCGCTGTCCCGCGCGTTCTTCGGCGGTATCGGTGCCATCGGGGTCGAGCGCGGCGCCGGGGCAGCCGCGCAGCACGCCCTCGACCTCGGTCTCGCACGGTTGCAGGAGGGCGAGGCCTTCGCGATCTACCCCGAGGGCACGCGCTCCCTGGACGGCCGGATCTACCGCGGACGCACCGGGGTGGCCTGGCTGGCGCTGACGAGTGGTGCGCCGGTCGTGCCCGTCGCGCTCACCGGCACCGAGGACGTCCAACCCGTCGGCTCCCGCATCCCGAAGCTCGCCCGCGTGACGATCGAGTTCGGCAAGCCGATCGACCTGTCCACCTTCGGAGAGGCGTCGTCCGGTCGGGCGAGACGTCACGCCACCGATGCGGTGATGGCGGCCATCCAGGAGATGAGCGGCCAGGAGCCGGCGAACGCGTACAACAACCCCCCGGCGACGATCGTGGAGCGGGTGCGCCGTGTGCTGCACCGCGACGATCCGAGCGAGGCCGTCGAACCGGACTGATCATAACGTATTCGATGAACACTATTGCGCATATGAAATATCGGTGATTGAATGGGGCTGTGCCAATCGGCACCGCCTGACCGCCCGAACCGGATCAGGCGCACCCGCAGACCTGATCCGGAAGGCACGCAGCATGTCGACCACGCCGCTCTTCGACTCCATCTCCCGCCACCACGAGCGCCCTGTCGCCGTCCGCGCCACGTTCACCCCGGCGCCGACCTCGCCGACGACGGCCCCGGTTGCCGCAGCCCATTCCGCCCTCGTGCCGGCCGCCCTCGTCGCCGCCATCGACGACATCCCCGCCCGCATCGGTGCCGCGCTCCCGAAGGAGCACGCCGTGTGTGCCGAGCAGCTCGTCCTCGTCGAAGCGGTCGCCGACGCCATCACCCGCGCCGTCGTCGATGCCGTCGTGACCGAGCTCGACCGGATCGTCACCGACGGCGTCGTCCGTTCCTGAGATCCGCCGCGGTACCCGACATGACGAACGACGGCCTCCCGATGCGTCCGCGCGGCGCTGCTCGTCACGCGGCGAACGCAGCCGTCGCGTCCTCGACCTCCGGAGCGGCGGTGCCGATACCCGCCGCTCCGGAACCCACGCCGCGGCGTGGTGCCCGCCGTGCGGCGCCCCCGACCAGCCGGCGGCACGCGGACCGCGCGGCTGCGCCGACCGTCCGGCGGCCCCCCGCGCCCGTGGCGGAGGCGACCCGAGCCTCCCGTCCGGCCGTCGTCCTGCCGAGCCGTCGTGACCTGCGTCCGGTCAAGCCCGCACCCGCCGCCGTGGCGATGCGAGCGGCCTCACAGGCGCTCACGCTCCCGCTGCGCAGCATCGGGGGAGCCATCAGCACCACCCGGACCGTACCGATCACCGCGACCGCGATCGCGACGTGCCTGTTCGTGACGGTTGCCTCGCCGCAGTCCGCGATGGCGTCGACGCCGGAGAACACGGTCACCGCGGTGATGGACACACAGGAGTACGTCGCTCCCGAGGGCGTCGCCATCTCCGTCGACCGTGACGACTTCTCGGTCGCTCGTGCCCCGCAGGCAGGTCGCGGAGTGGTCGGGGCCGCCGGTGTGCCTGCTCAGGGCACGTCCGTGGTGCGCCCGGTCGCCGGGACCATCCCGGCGGCGGGGGGCTTCGGCGGGCGCTGGGTGCAGGGCTGTGGCGCGTGCTCGACCAACCACCAGGGGCTCGACTTCGCAGCACCGACCGGGACCACCGTCGTCGCGGCGATGCCCGGCACGGTCCTCTCGGCCGGGGTGTTCGGCGGGTACGGCAACCAGATCCTCCTGCAGCACGCCGACGGCACGCAGACGCGCTACGGGCACCTGTCGCAGATCGGCGTCCGCGTCGGCCAGGTGGTCGCTGCCGGCGAGCGCATCGGCGCCGTCGGCAGCACCGGGGTGTCGACCGGGTCGCACCTGCACTTCGAGGTCATCGTCGGCGGCGTCCCGCGCGACCCCGCCGCCTGGCTCGGAGCCCGCGGCCTGCTCTGAGCGCGGTGCGGCCCCGGGGTGTCCGGGGTTTCCCCGTGTCCGGGTGCCCGGCCTGCCCCGGGTGCCCGGCCTGCCCCGGGTGCCCGGCGAGTGCGCAGAAGCGGCGACCGTATCGGCTGGTAGGTCGTCGTTTCTGCGCACTCGATGCCGCACCTACCCCGCGCCGAGCCCACCGCTCACCGCTCCCCGCTCGGGGAGCACGCCGCCCGGTTCTCGGACGCGTGCGCCGAAATGGCGACCCGTGTGTCCGGACCGTCACCACTTCTGCGCACTCGACGCCGCACAAGGCCGCGGCGCGTAGCGTGCCATGCGTCGACGACAGGGTGTCGCGACGGGACGGAGGACGCACGTGCGCGTGACGGTACTGGGAACCGGGGCCATGGGAGCCGGCGTGGCGGGGTCGCTCGTCCGCGAAGGACACGACGTCACCGTGTGGAACCGCAGCCGCGAACGTGCGCTGCCGCTCGGTGACCAGGGAGCGACGGTCGCCGACGACCCGGGCGCAGCCGTCGCGGACGCCGAGGTCGTCCTGCTGACCCTCTTCGACACCGACGCGGTGGTCGACGTCCTCGAGCAGGCCGCCGGCGAGGCTCCGGCGAGTGCGGTCTGGGTGCAGTGCTCGACCGTCGGAGTGGACGGCACCGAGACCATCGTGCAGATCGCCGCGAAGTACGGCATCACCCTCGTCGAGGCCATGATGCTCGGCACGAAGACGCCGGCGGAACAGGGCAAGCTCACGATGCTCGCGGCCGGTCCCGCCGAGGTGCTCGACCGCATCGATCCGGTGCTCGACGCGATCGGCGTGAAGACCGTCCGCGCCGGCGACCGCGTCGGTGAGGGCACCGCGCTGAAGCTCGCCGCCAACGCCTGGATCGCCTCGGTCACGGCGGCGACCGGGCAGTCGCTGGCGATCGCGACGGGGCTCGGCATCGACCCGCAGCTCTTCCTCCAGGCGATCGAGGGATCGGCGAGTGATTCCGCCTACGCCCACACCAAGGGCAAGTCGATGCTGTCGGGGGAGTACCCGGCGCAGTTCGCGCTGGACGGCCTCCGGAAGGACATCGGCCTCATCACCGAAGCGGCACGGTCCGCCGGTGTGTCCACGACGCTCCTCGACGCCCTCGGTCGGGTGTACGCGGACGCGAGCGCCGCCGGGCACGGGGACGACGACATCGCGGCGGTCGGGACGGCCTTCTAGCGGGAGCGGCGGAACCAATCCCTGACGCGGGCCCCGAGTCGCCCGACGGCCTCGTCGTTCATGGTGTTCGCCAGGTCGAAGGCCTCTCGGGTGGGGTCGCTGCCGTCCCGGATGCGGCGGAGTGCGGCTTCGGCCCGTGCACGGTTGTCGAGTTCGGCGAAGGGCATGTCGTCCTCGGGCTCGTGCGTCCGAGGGCGATCGGTGTCCTGTGCCTCGCTCATGCGATCAGGCTACGCGCGGGATCAGACGTCGACCGAGTCGACCATCGCGGTCATCTCGTCGAGGAACCCGACGATCACGGCGGCATCCTCGTCGGACAGCCGATCCGCGACTCCGACGGCCCTCGACTCGAGGTCGTCGATGACGAGCAGTGCGCGACGCATCGCGGGTCCGGAAGCGCTGAGGATGACGCCGCGTCGGTCGGCCGGGTCCGGGTGGCGTTCGACGTGACCGGTGCGGACGAGTCGGTCCACGAGCGCTGACGTCGACGCGGCCGTGATCCCGAGCCGCTCCGCGAGCTGCTTGGCGTTCACTGTCCGACCGGCGGCGTCGGCGTCGACGAGGACCCGCAGTGCGGCCATCGCGTTCTCGCCGATGCCGAGTGCCTCGCGCGCCCGGCGCTGGGACGCGCCCTCGGCGGTGCGGTACCGCCGGAGGGCGTTCAGCACGTCGACCGCGTCGATCCGGGATCCGTCGTCGTACCAGAACCCGGCGGCGCGTGTCGTCACCTCCGTCGTCATGGCGACAATGCTAGACGATCTAGTTAGAGCGTCTAGTGATGCTCGGCACCGGTTTTCCTCGCAACACCCGTGACGCGGCCCGGAAACACCGTTGCAACGAGGGGTCAGTAGGTTCGCGACATGCAGGAGCCGCGGTGCTGAGCCGACTCGCCGGGAGTGTGTTCCGCGTCGGTGCCGCAGTGGAACGAGCCGATGTGCTCGCACGGCTGCTCGACGTGTACCTGGCGCGGTCCGACGCGGCGTCCGGAGCGCGGGAGCGGATCGTCAGCCGTGAGCTCCGCGTGGTCGCCGGAGCCGCCGTCCGTCCCGCCACCGTCCTCGATCGGCACACGACCCTCGAGTCCCTGGCCCTCGACCGGCACCAGCCCGCCTCGATCGCCGCAGCGGTGGCCGTGGCACGGGACGACGCTCGGCGCGCCCGGGACGTCGTCTCGACCGAGCTGTGGGACTGCCTCAACGTCACGAGGTCCCGGATGCCGCGCAAGATCGCCGGGGGCCGGGAGCACGAGTTCCTGGGCTGGGTGCGCGAGCGCAGTGCCCTGGCGATCGGTGTCGTCGAGGGCGACGCCAGCCGCGACGAGGTGTGGGAGTTCTTCACGCTCGGCCGGTCCCTGGCGCGGTGCGCCGCGACCGCGAGGCTCCTGGCCTCCGACTTGCTCGAACCGGAGTCGGCGGCGTCCTGGGGCACCGCACTGCGGGCATGCGGGGCGGGCGAGGCGTTCCAGCGGGCGACCGGGTCGGGCGCCCCCGCGTCCGAGGCGGCAGCGTTCCTGCTGCTCGACGACCGCAGTCCCCGCTCGATGCTCTTCCTCACCCTCCGCGCCGAGGAGTGCCTCGCGGACGTCGCGCCCGCCGCCGTGACGGAGGAGCTCGACGACCTCCGCAGTGCCCGCCGCGCGCTCCAGGCGCTGGCGCCGGCCGAGGCCATCGCCGCGGCCCGCGCAGCGGGACAGCGGCTCGCGGCGGTCGCGGACCGCGTCGCCGGAGCGCTCGACGCGCGCGTCTTCGCGGCGGCGGAACCGACGCACTGAGCGCAGGTCGCACCGGACGGGAGGCTCGTGGCGGCCCCGCCCCGCGCCTCCCGTCCGTCCGTCGTCGCGTTCCTACCCACAACGGTCGCGATGGGAGGTCCAATCGCGCGTAGACGGTCAGAACTTCCGACCGCCTACGCACGATTCGGCTTCCCACGCGCGGAAGGACCCGCGGCGCGCGAGGCCCGGAGCGCGCCCGGCGCGGCGGGTCAGACCGCGCTGGAGCGGTCGGCGACCGCCTCGTCGCGCTCGAGGTCCTGCCGGATCTCCGCACGCGACGCGCGCGTCCCGACCACGGGGATCGAGTGGGTGACGGCCATGTGCAGGCGGTTGTCGGCGTCGTACCGCACGCGGTAGTGCTGGAACCGGACGAGCCAGACCAGGGCGATGGCGAGCGCGACGAACCCGGAGGCGGCGCCGACACCGATCGCCCACCTGGGGCCCCAGGCGTCCGCGACCGCGCCGACGATCGGGGCGCCGATGGGGGTGCCGCCCGCGAAGATCGCCATGTACAGCGCCATCACCCGGCCACGCATCGCCGGCGCGGTGGTGGTCTGGACGAGGGCGTTGGCCGTCGTCATGAAGGTCAGCGAGGCGAGCCCGACGAACATCAGCACGATCGCGAACGTCCAGTACGTCGGGGCGAAGGCAGCGGCGGTGCACGCCAGGCCGAACCCGGCGCTGGCGAACACGAGCAGGCGCATCCGTGGGCGGTCCCGTCGTGCCGACAGCAGCGCGCCGAGCACCGAACCGATCGCCATCACGGAGTTGAGCAGGCCGAACTCGCCGGCACCCTTGTGGAACTCCACCCGCGCCATCGTCGAGGTGAAGATCGGGAAGTTCACGCCGAAGGTGCCGACGACGAAGATCATGCAGAGCACCACGATGATGTCTGGGCGCGTGCGGACGTACCGGAAGCCGGCGGTGATCTGCCCCTTGCCACGCTTCGCACGGACCCGGTCGGCGAGCTGTTCGGGGTCGACGAACCGCAGGGCTCCGAGGACGGCGGCGAACGAGGCCGCGTTGATGATGAACACCCAGCCGGAACCGATCGCGGCGATGAGCACGCCGGCGACCGCCGGTCCGATGAGTCGGGCGGCGTTGAAGGACGCGGAGTTCAGCGCGACGGCGTTCGCGACGTGCTCGCCGGTGACGACGTCGGAGACGAAGGCCTGGCGCACCGGGGTGTCGAACGCGGCGACGATGCCGAGTGCCAGGGCGAAGGCGTAGAGCCACAGCAGCGTGGCGGTGTTCGTCACGACCATGATGCCGAGCCCGAGGCCGAGCATCCCCATCAGGCCCTGGGTCACCATGAGCGTGCGGCGGCGGTCGAAGCGGTCGGCGACGAGGCCGGTCCAGGGCAGCAGGAGGAGCTGCGGTCCGAACTGCAGGGCCATCGTGATGCCGACCGCGATGGCGTTGTCGTGCGTGAGCTGCGTCAGGACGATCCAGTCCTGCGCGGTCCGCTGCATCCAGGTGCCGACGTTCGACACCAGGGCACCTGCGAACCAGATGCGGTAGTTGCGTCCCGACAGGGACCGGAACATGGCCGTCACTGGTGGGCCAGCCTCCTCATGATCTCGGTGGCCTCGGCGAGGACGCGCCGTTCGGCCGGGCTGAGTGCGGCGATGCGCGGTGAGAGCCAGCCGTCGCGGCGGCGGCGGGTCTCGACCACGAAGTCCGCGCCCGCCGGGGTGGCGCCGATGAGGACCTTGCGGCGGTCGTCCCCGTGCCCGCCCTTGGACAGCAGCCCGCGGTCGACGAGCGCGGCGACGGTCTTCGTCATCGACGGGGGTGTGACGCCCTCGTTCCGGCTGAGTTCGGCGAGGGTCATCGGGCCGTCGCGGTGCAGTCGGGCGAGCGCCGAGAACATCGCGTCGCTGACCGTCGTGTCGGCCTTCTGCGCGCGGAGCGTGCGCGACAGCCGGTTCACCGCGATGCGGAAGTCCGTGCTGAGCGACGCGTGCGGCGCGGAGCGCCTGGTGGTCTCGGGCATGGTCACGATCGTTAGCCTAGCAAATTAGTTCAGCGAACGAACTTGTTGCCGGTGGGAATCATCCATGCGGGTGTATCGTTCTGGTCCGTAGACAACAGGTGTTGCCGAAACGACGAGTAGGAAGAAGCAGACACATGTCCGAGTTCGAGGGCAAGGTCGCCATCGTCACCGGTGGTGGCAGCGGTATCGGCGAGTCCATCGCGAAGGAGCTCGCCACCGCGGGCGCGAAGGTCGTCGTCACCGACATCAAGCTCGACGCCGCACAGCGGGTCGTCGGGGAGATCGAGCAGGCCGGAGGGACCACCACCGCGTTCGAGGCGAACTCCGCCGTCGCCGCCGACAACGAGCGGGCCGTCCAGTTCGCGGTCGACACCTACGGCGCGCTGCACCTCGCCGTGAACAACGCCGGCATCGGTGCCGCCCCGCAGAAGATCGGCGAGTACGACATCGCCGCGTGGGACCGCGTCCGTGCCGTGGACCTCGACGGTGTCTTCTACGGGCTCCGCTACGAGATCCCGGCGATGCTGGCCTCCGGTGGCGGGTCGATCGTCAACATGGCGTCGGTCCTCGGGACGGTCGGCATCGCGCAGAACGCCGCGTACGTGGCGTCGAAGCACGCGCTGGCCGGGCTCACCAAGGTCGCCGCGCTCGAGTACTCGGCCCAGGGCGTCCGCACGAACGCGGTCGGTCCCGGCTTCATCGACACCCCGCTGCTGCGCAACGCGATGACCCCGGAGGCGATCAGCGCCCTCGAGGAGGAGCACGCCACGAAGCGCCTCGGCACCGACGCCGAGGTCGCCGCGCTGGTCCTGTTCCTGCTGAGCGACAAGGCCTCGTTCATCACCGGCAGCTACCACCTGGTCGACGGCGGCTACTCCGCCCACTGACCGTTCCGCGCGTAGGCAGCCCTTCCGCGCGTAGGGGGTCGAATCGCGCGTAGGTGGCCCTTTCGCGCGTGGGAAGTCGAATCGCGCGTAGGCGGTCGGAAGTTTCGACCTCCTCCGCGCGATTCGGCTTTCTCTGCCGGGCGTGATGGGCAGGATCGCGCGTGGTGGGCACTGGACGGGAGGCCCTGCTCGCGTTGCCGACGTCGGGAACGCGCGCGGAGCCTCCCGTCCGACGCGGGCCGTCAGGCCGGGGTCGCGTG
>JASCOI010000061.1 GCA_029959665.1 Microbacteriaceae bacterium PS02333 | reverse complement strand
CGCCCCCCAGCCCCCCCCCCCGCCCCCGGGGGGGGGGGGGGGGGGCGCCCCCCCCCCCCCCCCCCCCCCCCCCTCGGCTCTGTCTACTTGGTCGCGCTGCTCACCGGCGCGTCCACGTCGCCGAGGTACCGCACCCCGGACCCCTGTGCCGTGAGCTTCGAGCGTGCGGACGGCGAAGCCGACGGCGCGCTGGTCGCGGAGCCCTCGACCTCGATCGCGAAGGAGCGCTCGGCCGACCCCGTCTGACGGAGCACCATCTCGTCACCACGCCAGACCTCGACCACCCAGTTGGCATCCGGCATACCGCACGGGCTGTAGCGATCGACGCTGATGAGGTAGCGCCCGGCTGGTGCTGCGACGCCGTTCGGCCAGTAGACGTTCTCCACACCGCCCGGCTCGTCCGGCTTGCTCACGGTGCAGCCGGCGTTGGAGTCGATGTCCAACGTGCCGTTGCTCGCCGTGGGCCCGCGGCTCCCGTACCAGATCTCGTTCCCGGCCGGTTCGGTGACGTGGAGGTCCATGTCGCTCTTGTTGTTCCAGTAGAGCGTCACGCGGAGGTCCGACGCATCGAACTCCGGTGCCGGAGCCGGTCGCGGCATGTTGGGGTCGGTCGTCTCGCCGTCGTCGCCCCCGGTACCCGTGCCGGGATCTGCCGACACGAGATCGCTGTACGGGAGCTCCCACTTGAAGAGGGTCCAGTGCTTCTTCTGCGAGTGGAGGATCTCGACGTCGACGAGCACCTCGTCGATGATCGGGACCTTGAGCTCGAGCTTCACCGCGACGTCTCCCTCGAGGAAGGCCTCGAAGGCGACGGCCTTGCGCTCGGGCTCGTCGTCGCCGGGCGTCTGGACGTCGAAGGCGACACCGATCCGTCCGGCGGCCTCGAACCGCGGTCCGGCCGCATCGTAGATCAGGACGTCCAGACCCACGTCAGGGCCTGCGAGGACCTCCACGTGCCCCTTCGCTTGGAAGCCCTGGCCGATCCTCGGGGGCGTGTTCGTCATCTTCGGCTTCGTGGTCTTGTCGACCCACGCGCCGTGCTCGTAGGCAAAGCCGTAGTCCTGCACGGTCTTCGCGGCCCAGGTCAGTGTGACGTCACCGTCCGCGTGCACCTCGGCTCCCACTGCGATGTCGATCGAGGCGGTGACGTTCACCGGCACCGGGCCGAGCGGCACCGTGACGCTGGCGAACTTCGCCTCGGCCAGGGTCCGGGTCAGCTCGTAGTCCGCCTTGACGTACGCCCGGCCCTCGAGCTTCGCCTCGGTGGAGCGGGTCAGGATCGTGCTGAACTCCTCGAGGGTGACCTTCGGGGTCCAGCCCCACGCGACGTCGATCCCGATGGTCACGTGCAGTTGGAAGCCCATCGTGGCGCTCGCTTCGACCGATGCACCGCCGCTGACCGTCAGACGTCCTCTGTCCTGCTCGAGGCCGTCCTTCCCCTTCTTCGAGAAGTCCTTCGCCTTGTCGCCGTCCCATTCGTAGGCCGCCGACACCGTCACGGCTCGCTCCAGCGTCCCGTCGAGTGTGAACGCCGGGTCGGAGTCCGACGCTGCAGCACGCAACCGCGTCTGCGGACCGGTCGGGGCGAGGAGCTGGACCGGCGACAGGTCACCGTCGATCACCTCGACGCCCGCCGTGTCGTGTGCCCCGGGCTCGACGTCGGTCCGCAGCGAGACGCCACCGGCCTTCACGAGGTCGACGTTCCGGTCCGCGCTTCCCTGCTGGACCGCGTCGGTCAAGGAGGCGGTCATCGTGTGAACGACGTACTTGCCGTCGAGCAGGTCAACCGACGCCACCCGACGCAGGAAGCCCTGTGGCGCGTTCGCCGTCGGCGCTCCGACGATCACGTCACCCGGGACGTACCCGGGGTCGATCGCGAAGGTCACCGAATCGTCGGTGATGCCCGTGACGGCGGCGAGCGTCACGCTGTCGACGACTTTGGTGTCCGCTGCCACCACGGTCTCGTCCGCGTCCGGCAACGTCACGTGGACGGACACCGACCGCGTGACACCGTGGCCGGTCCGGTCCGTAGCGGTGACGTCGAAGGTGTAGTCCCCGCTCTTCGGTACGGCGAGGTCGAGCGACCAGGTCGAGGAGCCTCCACGGCTCGAGACCGCGGCGTTTCCGATCGTGGACCCGCCGCTGGCGATGCTGACCGAGCCGACGGAGGTTCCGCTCGTGACGGTGCCGCCGATGGTGAACGTCCCGACCTGCCCGAGGTCGATCGACGCCGAGGACCTCGGCGATGTGATCTGCAGGTCGAGGTCCGACGACCGCGTCGGAGTTCCGAGCACGTCGCCGACCCGCTCCCACGACACGGTGGCCGAGCCGCGGCGGAGCGACGCTTCGGCACCGCGGGGGACGACGACCAGCTGGGGCAGCGCACCGATGCCAGCATCGATGACCGCACCGGTCGCGCGGCCGTGACGCTGCCCCACCTCGAGCACGGTGGTGTCCGCAGTCGGACTCGAACTGACCAGCACGAGGCTCGAGGATCGATCCGCGATCCCCCCGGTCCCGATCGTCGACGATCGCTGGTCAGAGACCGTCGACGTGACCACGTCCGACGCGGCAGCCGGGACGAACCCGCCGGTGACGTCGGACGCCGACAGGTTCTCCGGTGCCCCACGGACGTACCCACGGATCGCGACTGCGAAGGACCCGGTGCCGCTCCTCAGCGCAGCATCCAGGACGCCGTCGTCGTCGACGGGCAGGACGGTCGTCACGATGTTCCGACCCGCACGCAGCGGGAGCGACTGGCCACCGATGGACAGCACGTCGGCAGCGTCCGTCGTGACGTCGATCGTCGCGTGGACAGCCCGGACGTCCTGCGCCGGAACGCCTCCCTCGCCCACGACACCGACGGGCACGGGGACGGTGGACAGCCGTCCGGCAAGTCCGGTCGAGGTGTCTGCGCGGATCACCGGCTCAGGCAGCGCGACGACCGCTCCGGGTGCCGACGAGGCCGTGGAGGTCGACAGGACCTCGATCCGGATGTCGGCCTTCGCGTCGCTGCTCACCTCCACCGCTCCGCCCACGACGGGCGCGAGCACAGCTGTGGACGCCGATGACCCCGCCTCCACCGCCAGCGCCGGGCTGCCGTCGACCGAGACGACCGTGGCGCTCGACGCATCGAGCACGGCAATGCGGAGCAGGGCACTCGTGGCGCCGGCGGCGCCGGTGACCAGCACCTTCGTCGGCACGCCAGGACGGAGCGCCGCACCGACGCCCATCTGCGAGTCCACCAACGGCACCCTCGCGGAGCTCGTCGAGAAACCGGCGTTCTTCCCGACCTCGGTGATCGGCATCCCTGGCGCCGCTTCCACGGCAGACGCGGGTGCGATCCCTCCCACGATGGCGACGACGGCAACCGTCGCGGCCACGACGCTCGTGAGGACGGCACGGCGTCCGGACCTGCGCATCATCGTCGAGCCGCCTGACGCCGACGGATCATCAGTCCGGCCGTGATCGACAGCACAGCGAAGGCCGCCGCCGCCGCACCGATGGTGGGTCCGGTGAACGCGAGGGCGCCGTCCGTGCGCCGCTGTCGCTCCGAAGCCACTCCGTCCTGTCGTCCTGCCGACGTACCCCCGGGGTTCACTGTCCCGGGCGCGGGATCCACTCCGCCCGGATCCGTGCTGGTGGGCGGCTGGTCTGATCCGCCGGGCTCGGTGCCGGCGGCCGTGGGGGTGACGCGGTTGGTCGCCGACGCCACGATCGTCCCGGTCTCGTTCACCACGGTGAGCGACAGGTCCGGGTCCGTAACCGCCGGTCCGACGACCCGCGCCCGCAGCAGTCCTTCGCTGGCGGGAACGACCGCGCCGTAGCCGAACGCCGTCGGCCTGAGGGTGACATCACGCCACGCGGCGCCGACCCGCAGCTGCGCGCGCACGTCCGCGTCCGTGTCGACGTCGACCCAGATCGATCGGGCAGACGACGGAACCCGAACCGACACCTCGTCCGCGCTGTCGGCGTGGGCGGCAGGTCCGAGACCGGTGGTCAAGCCGATGACGACCACGACTCCGAGGACGCCCGCGCTCACTGATCCGACCCGTCGTCGACGGGAAGGAGCACGCCCCCGCCCCGCTGCTCGATCTCCCACAGTGTGTCCCCGCATGATGCCCCTTCGATCATTTCCAGCGCCCACAAATGAGCAACGCTTATGAAACCTGAGCGTAATGCAAGGGATACTCACAGATTGACGATCACGGGCGGAACACCCCCGCATTGGGGACGCGACCATGCCGGGACGGGAGGCTCGGTGCCAGCTGGCCCCCTCTCTCACAAGCTCGGTCGGCGCATTCCGTGGGACGCTGACGGGTCACCGCCGAGCGGGGCGCGCCCATCGATCCGGGTGCCGTGTTCCGCGGTGCAGCACCCGTGTGAACGTTGCGTTTCGACCCTGGACAGGCGGCCGGCACAGTGCCAGCATGGCCGCCATGCAGAACACACGTATTTCAGATGTGGTACGGCGGCGGTGCGCCGCGGTGGTCGTCGCGGCAGCGTTGGTGCTCGGTTCGACGCTCGTCGCGTCTCCGGTACAGGCCGCGCAGTTCACCGCCAGGGTCGGCTCGATCGCGCACAACGCGGGTGACGTGACCCTGACGGGCACGGGCGACGCGGGTGATCTCGTCTCGATCACCCCCTCGGACGGTGCACCCGTCGAGACCCGCGTCAAGCCGAACGGCTCGTGGCGGACCACGGCGCACGTCGACGGGTTCGGGGACCACACCTTCCGCGTCGCCGACTCGATCGGCTCCCCTGTGGCGACCCTCCGCGCGAGCACCCACGAGGTGAGCTACCAGCGAATCGTCATCGCCCGCGAGAACTGGAACCGCTCCCTGAAGATCGACGGCATCGGGTTCGAGCCGCGCAGCCGCATCGAGCTCACCCTCGACGGTGTGCCGACCGCCACGACGACCACCGACCGCGATGGTGCCTTCGCCCACCGGATCTCCGGCGTGCGGTTCGGCGACCACGTCCTCACGACCGTCGAACGCTTCGACGGGGCGGAGCAGCTCCGCGTGAACTCCTCCGCGAAGCTCGAGCCGTCGGCGTTCGTCGACACGGTCCGGGTCGACCCCATCGCCCGCGTCGTACACGTCGAGGGGCGTGGCCCTGCCGGCACCGACATGCGGTTCGTCGACGAGTCCGGCGCTCCGTGGTCGCTCACCGACGGTCAGGACTGGACCACGAACACCGACGGCACGTGGAGCGCCGACCTGGCGTACCCGCCCGCCGGGACCCGGTTCATGGGCATCGTCGCCGAGGTGTACGACGACGGCAAGCTCATCGGCTCCACGACGAGCGGGGCGACGATCCCGTTCCCGGTGACGGCCGACGTGACGAAGGCCACCGCCAAGAAGCTCGTCCTGTCCGGGACAGCCGAGCCGGGCGCCCGCCTGTCGTTCACCGACGCCGACGGCACGCCGGTGACCGACGCCGACGGCAACCGCGTCGAGCCGCCCGTGCCCGGCACGTCGAAGTGGACCGTGACGCTCGACCCGCGCCGCATGGCAGGCGGGACCGTGACCGTCTCGGCCACGGGCGATGACGGTCCCCTCGGCAGCGTCACGCGGACGTACCGCTGACCGCACCCCGTCCCGCAACGAGCGAGGGCCCCGCATCCTGGTGGATGCGGGGCCCTCGTCAGTGGATCACTCGGCTCAGTTGTACGTGCCCGGCGTGAAGTCGTCCGACGAGAAGCTGTCGAAGTCGACGAAGCTCAGGTCGGCGTCCGAGAACGACGAGTCGTCCGCGAAGATGCGGTTCGGGTACCGCTCCGCCTTCGCTTCTTCCGTCGCGTTCACGTCCACGTCGCGGTACCGGCTGAGGCCCGTCCCGGCGGGGATGAGCTTACCGATGATGACGTTCTCCTTGAGGCCGACGAGGTGGTCCTGCTTGCCCTCCATGGCCGCCTGCGTGAGCACGCGGGTGGTCTCCTGGAAGGACGCGGCGGACAGCCACGACTCGGTCGCGAGGGACGCCTTGGTGATGCCCATGACCTCCTGGCGAGCGGAAGCGGTCTTGCGACCCTCCTGCAGCGCCGCACGGTTGATCTCGTTGTACCGCGAACGGTCGACGAGCTCACCCGGGAGCAGGTCCGTGTCGGCGTGGTCGACGACCGTCACCTTGCGGAGCATCTGGCGGACGATGACCTCGATGTGCTTGTCGTGGATCGGCACACCCTGCGAGCCGTACACGTCCTGCACACCGTTGACCAGGTGCTTCTGGACCTCACGGACGCCCTTCACGCGGAGGACCTCCTTCGGGTCCACCGTGCCGGCGATGAACTGCTCGCCGAGCTCGACGTGCTGGCCGTCCTCGATGAGGAGGGTCGCACGCTTGAGCACCGGGTAGATGAACGGCTCGTCACCGTTGTCCGGCGTGAGGATGATCCGACGGCCCTTGTCCGTGTCCTCGACGACGACGCGGCCGGGGGCCTCGGCGATCGGGGACGCGCCCTTCGGGGTACGGGCCTCGAAGAGCTCGGTGACACGGGGCAGACCCTGGGTGATGTCGTCAGCGGACGCCGAACCACCCGTGTGGAAAGTACGCATCGTCAGCTGGGTACCGGGCTCACCGATGGACTGTGCGGCGATGATGCCGACGGCCTCACCGATGTCGACCAGGTTGCCCGTGGCGAGCGACCGGCCGTAGCACTTCGCGCAGACACCGACGGCCGACTCGCAGGTCAGCACCGAGCGCACCTTGATGCTCTCGACACCGGCCGCGACCAGCTTGTCGATGAGGACGTCACCGACGTCCTCGCCTGCCTCGGCGACGGCCGTGCCCTTCGCGTCCGTCGCCGGGGTGGCGAGGGTGCGCGAGTACACGGTGTTCTCGACGCGGGCGTCGCGGACGAGCTTGCCGTCGGCGTCGACCGTGGCGATCGGCAGCTCGAGGCCGCGCGTGGTGCCGCAGTCGTCCTCGCGGATGATGACGTCCTGCGAGACGTCCACGAGACGACGGGTGAGGTACCCGGAGTCCGCGGTCCGGAGCGCGGTGTCGGCAAGACCCTTTCGAGCACCGTGGGTGGCGATGAAGTACTCCGCCACGGTCAGGCCCTCGCGGTACGAGTTGATGATCGGGCGGGCGATGATCTCGCCCTTCGGGTTGTTCACCAGACCACGCATACCGGCGATGTTGCGGACCTGCAGCCAGTTACCACGGGCACCGGAGGACACCATGCGGTTGATCGTGTTGTCGATGGGGAAGTTGTCCCGCATCTCCTGCGCGATCTCGTTGGTGGCCTCGGTCCAGATCTTGATCAGGTCGGCGCGACGTTCCGCGTCGGTGATCAGACCCTTGTCGAACTCGCCCTGGACCTTGGCGGCCTGCGCCTCGTAGCCCGCGATGATCTCCTTCTTGCGAGGAGGCGTCACGACGTCGGAGAGCGCGACGGTCACACCGGAGCGCGTGCCCCAGTAGAAGCCGGCGTCCTTGATCCGGTCGAGCGCAGCGGCCGTCTCGGTCTTGGAGTAGCGCTCGGCGAGGTCGTTGACGATCGCGGAGAGCGTGCCCTTGTCGGTGACCCGCTGGACGAACGGGTAGTCCGCCGGCAGGGTCTCGTTGAAGAGCGCGCGACCCAGGGTCGTCTCGAGGAGGATCGGCTGACCGACCTCGTAGCCCTCGGGAGCCTCACCCTCGGCGAAGTGGACACCCGACATGCGGATCTTCACCTTGGCGTTCAGGTGCAGCGTGTTCTGGTCCTTCGCGAGGATCGCCTCGGCGACGGAGGAGAACGCCCGACCCTCACCGACGGCGCCCTCGCGGACGGTCGTCAGGTGGTGCAGACCGATGATCATGTCCTGCGCGGGCAGGGTGACCGGACGGCCGTCCGACGGCTTGAGGATGTTGTTCGAGGCGAGCATCAGGATGCGTGCCTCGGCCTGGGCCTCGACCGACAGCGGCAGGTGCACGGCCATCTGGTCACCGTCGAAGTCCGCGTTGAACGCAGCACACACGAGCGGGTGGAGCTGGATGGCCTTGCCCTCGACGAGCTGCGGCTCGAACGCCTGGATGCCCAGACGGTGCAGCGTCGGCGCACGGTTCAGCAGGACGGGGCGCTCGCGGATGATCTCCTCGAGCACGTCCCACACCTGCGGACGCGAACGCTCGACCATGCGCTTGGCCGACTTGATGTTCTGCGCGTGCGACAGGTCGATGAGGCGCTTGATCACGAACGGCTTGAACAGCTCGAGCGCCATCTGCTTGGGCAGACCGCACTGGTGGAGCTTGAGCTGCGGGCCGACGATGATGACCGAACGACCCGAGTAGTCGACGCGCTTGCCGAGCAGGTTCTGGCGGAAACGACCCTGCTTGCCCTTGAGCATGTCGCTCAGGGACTTCAGGGCGCGGTTGCCGGTACCCGTGACGGGGCGACCACGACGACCGTTGTCGAACAGCGCGTCGACCGCTTCCTGCAGCATGCGCTTCTCGTTGTTCACGATGATCTCGGGAGCACCGAGGTCGAGCAGGCGGCGGAGACGGTTGTTGCGGTTGATCACACGACGGTAGAGGTCGTTGAGGTCCGAGGTGGCGAAACGGCCACCGTCGAGCTGCACCATCGGGCGGAGCTCCGGCGGGATGACCGGGACGACGTCGAGGACCATCGCTGCCGGCGAGTTGCCGGTGGCAAGGAAGGAGGAGACGACGCGCAGACGCTTGATCGCGCGGATCTTCTTCTGGCCCTTGCCCTCGGCGATCTGCAGACGGAGCGACTCGGCCTCTGCTGCGAGGTCGAACGCCTCGAGACGGAGCTTGATCGCCTCGGCGCCCATGTAGGCGTCGAAGTAGATCCCGAACCGGTCCTGCAGCTCGTGGAAGACGGCGTCCTCGGGCTTGAGGTCGCCCACCTTGAGGTTGCGGAAGTCCTCCCACACGCGCTCGAGGCGGGTGATGTCCTCGTCGAACGACTTGCGGACCTGGGACATCTCCTTCTCGGCGGTGTCCTTGGTGCGGCGCTTGATGTCGGCCTTGGCGCCCTCTTCCTCGAGCGCTGCGAGGTCGTCCTCGAGCTTCTTGAGGCGGTCGGCGATGATCGAGTCGCGCTGGTTCTCGAGGTTCTTGATCTCGAGGCGCATCTCGTTCTCGAGACCCGGCATGTCAGCGTGCCGGCCCTCTTCGTCGATGCTGATGATCATGTACGCGGCGAAGTAGATGACCTTCTCGAGGTCCTTCGGCGCCATGTCCAGCAGGTAACCAAGGCGCGACGGGACGCCCTTGAAGTACCAGATGTGCGTGACGGGTGCGGCGAGCTCGATGTGGCCCATGCGCTCACGACGGACCGAGGACTTGGTGACCTCGACGCCGCAGCGCTCGCAGACGATGCCCTTGAAGCGGACACGCTTGTACTTGCCGCAGGCGCACTCCCAGTCGCGGGAAGGACCGAAGATCTGTTCGCCGAACAGACCGTCCTTCTCGGGCTTCAGGGTGCGGTAGTTGATGGTCTCCGGCTTCTTGACCTCGCCGTACGACCACTGGCGGATGTCCTCGGCCGTGGCGAGGCCGATCCGCAGTGCGTCAAAGGAAGTTGCTTCGAGCAATGTTCTTCTCTCTTGCTGAATTCGAAACGTTGTCGGGCGGGGCGGGATCAGATGTCGTCGACGGAGGACGACTCGAACCGCGAGGAGATGTTGATGCCGAGCTCTTCAGCGGCACGGAAGACCTCGTCGTCCGTGTCGCGGAGGCTGACCGCCTGGCCGTCGGCCGAGAGGACCTCGACGTTCAGGCAGAGCGACTGCATCTCCTTCATGAGGACCTTGAAGCTCTCCGGGATGCCGGGCTCCTGGATGTTCTCGCCCTTGACGATCGCCTCGTAGACCTTCACGCGGCCGAGGATGTCGTCGGACTTGATCGTCAGGAGCTCCTGGAGGGCGTACGCGGCACCGTATGCCTCGAGTGCCCACACCTCCATCTCGCCGAAACGCTGTCCACCGAACTGCGCCTTACCACCCAGCGGCTGCTGCGTGATCATCGAGTACGGGCCGGTCGAACGGGCGTGGATCTTGTCGTCGACCAGGTGGTGGAGCTTCAGGATGTACATGTACCCGACCGAGACCGGCTCCGGGAACGGTTCGCCGGAGCGACCGTCGAAGAGCTGGGCCTTGCCGGAGGAACCGATCAGGCGCTCGCCGTCGCGGTTCGGGAGCGTCGAGTCGAGGAGGCCCTCGATCTCACGCTCGTAGGCGCCGTCGAACACCGGGGTGGCGACCTTCGTGCCGGGTGCCGCGCTGCGCGCCGCCTCCGGAAGGGCCGATGCCCACTCCTGGACGCCCTCGACGTTCCAGCCCTGCTTGGCGAGCCACCCGAGGTGGATCTCGAGGACCTGGCCGAAGTTCATGCGGCCGGGGACGCCGAGCGGGTTGAGCACGATGTCGACCGGGGTGCCGTCCGCGAGGAACGGCATGTCCTCGACCGGCAGGATCGTCGAGATGACGCCCTTGTTGCCGTGACGACCGGCGAGCTTGTCACCGGCGGTGATCTTGCGCTTCTGGGCGATGTAGACGACCACGCGCTGGTTGACGCCCGAGCCGAGCTCGTCGTCGCCGTCCTGCGCGTCGAACACCTTGACGCCGATGATCGTGCCCTCTTCACCGTGGGGCACCTTCAGCGAGGTGTCGCGGACTTCGCGCGACTTCTCGTTGAAGATGGCGCGGAGGAGACGCTCTTCTGCGCTGAGCTCGGTCTCGCCCTTCGGCGTGACCTTGCCGACGAGGATGTCGCCGGGGCGGACCTCGGCACCGATGCGGATGATGCCGCGCTCGTCGAGGTCGGCCAGGAGGTCCGGGCTGACGTTCGGGAGGTCGCGGGTGATCTCCTCCTTGCCGAGCTTGGTGTCGCGGGCGTCGACCTCGTACTCCTCGATGTGGATCGAGGAGAGCGTGTCGTCCTTGATGAGGTTCTGCGACAGGATCATCGCGTCCTCGTAGTTGTAGCCCTCCCACGGCATGAACGCGACGAGGAGGTTCTTGCCGAGCGCGAGCTCGCCGTTCTCCGTCGCGGGGCCGTCGGCGATGACCTCGCCCTGCTCCACACGCTCACCGGCCGAGACGACGACGCGGTGGTTGTAGCTCGTGCCCTGGTTCGAGCGGTCGAACTTGCGCAGGTAGTACGTCTGCGTGCCGCCCTCGTCGAGCTGCAGGGTCACGGCGTCGGCCGAGACCTCGGAGACGACACCGGCCTTGTCGGCGGTGACGACGTCGCCGGCGTCGATGGCGGTGTAACCCTCCATGCCGGTGCCGACGAGCGGCGACTCGGAGCGGAGGAGCGGCACTGCCTGACGCTGCATGTTCGCACCCATGAGGGCGCGGTTCGCGTCGTCGTGCTCGAGGAACGGGATGAGCGACGTCGCGACCGACACCATCTGGCGCGGGGAGACGTCCATGTAGTCGACCTCGTCCTTGGCGACGAGTTCGACCTCGCCGCCCTTCTTGCGGACGAGCACCTTGTCGTCGGCGAAGTGGAACGAGTCGGTCAGCGGGGCGTTGGCCTGCGCGACGACGAACTCGTCCTCTTCCGAGGCGGTGAGGTAGTCGATGGTCTTCGTGACCTCGCCGTTGACGACGCGACGGTACGGGGTCTCGATGAAGCCGAACGAGTTGATCCGACCGAAGGACGCGAGCGAGCCGATCAGGCCGATGTTCGGGCCTTCCGGGGTCTCGATCGGGCACATGCGGCCGTAGTGCGACGGGTGCACGTCGCGGACCTCGACGCCGGCACGCTCACGGGACAGACCACCCGGGCCGAGGGCCGAGAGACGACGCTTGTGCGTCAGGCCCGCGAGCGGGTTGTTCTGGTCCATGAACTGCGACAGCTGGGACGTTCCGAAGAACTCCTTGATCGCGGCGACGACCGGACGCACGTTGATGAGCGTCTGCGGGGTGATCGCCTCGATGTCCTGCGTGGTCATGCGCTCGCGGACGACGCGCTCCATGCGGGACAGACCCGTGCGGACCTGGTTCTGGATGAGCTCGCCCACCGCGCGGATGCGACGGTTGCCGAAGTGGTCGATGTCGTCCACGTCGAGGCGGAGCTGCACCGGCTCGCCGTCGCGGACGCCGTCGATCGTGGTGCGCTCGGCGTGCAGCGAGACCAGGTACTTGATCGTCGCGACGATGTCCTGGACGGACAGCACCGAGTCGGACAGCGGCGCGTCGATGCCGAGCTTGCGGTCCAGCTTGTAGCGGCCGACCTTCGCGAGGTCGTAGCGCTTCGGGTTGAAGTAGAAGTTGTCGAGGAGCGCACGCGCGGCCTCGGCAGCGACCTGCTCGCCCGGACGGAGCTTGCGGTAGATGTCCTTGAGCGCCTCTTCCTTGGTGAGGATGGCGTCCTTCTCGAGGGTCGACTCGATCGAGGCGAAGCCCTGGAACTCGTCGAGGATCTCCTCGCTCGTCAGGCCGAGGGCCTTGAGGAAGACCGTGACCGACTGCTTGCGCTTGCGGTCGATGCGCACGCCCACCTGGTCGCGCTTGTCGATCTCGAACTCGAGCCATGCACCACGCGACGGGATGACGCGGGCGGAGTAGATGTCCTTGTCGGACGTCTTCTCCTGCTGACGCTCGAAGTACACGCCCGGGGAGCGGACGAGCTGCGAGACGACGACACGCTCGGTGCCGTTGATGATGAAGGTGCCGCGCTCGGTCATGAGCGGGAAGTCGCCCATGAAGACCGTCTGCGTCTTGATCTCACCGGTCATGTGGTTCATGAACTCGGCGTTGACGTACAGCGGGGCGGCGTAGGTCTTGCCGCGTTCCTTGCAGTCGTCGATGGAGTACTTCGGGTCCTCGAGCTCCGGGGACGTGAACGAGAGCTGCATCGTCTCGCCGAGGTCCTCGATCGGGGAGATCTCCTCGAAGATCTCCTCGAGGCCGGAGTGCAGCGCGAGGTCGGTACGACCCTGCTCCTGCCCCTCGGCCAGTCGGGCCTTCCAGACGTCGTTGCCGACGAGCCAGTCGAAGCTCTCCGTCTGGAGAGCGAGCAGATCGGGAACCGTGAGGGTGTCCGTGATCTTGGCGAACGAGAGTCGCGAGTGGTTGCGACCGTTCTTGGGGTTGGTGGATGCGTTGGGCGCAGCAGCCAAGGGTGTGACCTCCGTAGGCCCCGTCGGGCCGGTACTGACGAGCAGCATGTAGGTGAGTGGATTGAACGCTCGGCGCAACCCTCGAAGACACGCGATCATGGGCCAGCCGCGTGAGCGGGAACACATGTGCGATGATCTGGGTGAGCGGTACCCGCCGACATATACGGAACCGAACTCACCAGGGCGGGCGTCGACCGCAATATGACGACACGGATGCCAGGGAGCGCGAACTGCCATCATAGGCAGCGCTCGCGCACGATGTCCAGTCCTGGCTTGACCAAGATCAGGACTGCCGTGTATAAGCAGCGGCGACCAGCGGCCATTCCCGGCCGTGTGCTCAGCCCAGGCGTTCGCGCTCGGCTGCAGCCGAGCCTCCCGTCAGCCCCGCCAGCGCACGGAACGCATCCTCTGGACGTCGCGTCCGCACGAAGGTGACGCGACCACGCTCGTCCGTGAGCTCGATGCCGAGCCCCGGGGTGAGCAGCAGGGCCCGGACGCCGCGGCCGAGCCGCAGGCCGATGCCGCCGTACGTCGCCGCGTCGGCCTCGACGAGACGGGCGTCCACGATCCGGTGCCGCGCGATCCGCCGGGGCGGGAGCGGGCGGAAGTGCAGGGTGACGTGCGTGTCGGTCACCGTGAACCCGGACCGCGCCAGCAGCAGGAGCAGGCCGACGACGACGCCGACGAGACCGGGGACGAGGAGCGCCGCCTCCGGCGCCTCCCCCGGCCAGCCGAGCACGGCTGCGGTCAGCCCGGCACCCGCC
Organism: Microbacteriaceae bacterium PS02333; assembly: GCA_029959665.1. Classification (GTDB taxonomy): domain Bacteria; phylum Actinomycetota; class Actinomycetes; order Actinomycetales; family Microbacteriaceae; genus Curtobacterium; species Curtobacterium guangdongense. The sequence goes on along the minus strand of JASCOI010000061.1, from coordinate 9,143 downwards.
GTGAGGAGCGCGCCACCGATCACACGCATCCAGACCGGCGCCGTCTCGCGGACCGCGTGGAACGGACGGGAGGCTCGGGGCGCCACCGCGGGCCTGCTCGCCGTGGCGAAACGGTGCGTCTGGATGCTCATGGTGTCGGCGGACATGTCGGGTCTCCTGCGGTTCGTGGCCGGCGGATGCTGCGTTCGTATTTTACATAACGCACGCAATGTACTCAATGGCCGGTGCGCGCGAGCGCGCCGACGAGCCGCAGGCGGACTGCGGGTGACGGCGTGGGGTGCGCAGCACGGCGACGCGCGTCACGGTCGGCCGGTGTGCGGACCCGCGGGGAGGTGGGGACTCCAGGGGGTCGACGCACCCGGCGCGACGACGGTCGTCGACGCTACGTGACGACGCTTGGCGTTCACTGGCCGTTCATGTGTACGCATTCATCTGGGCGGCGGTGCTTGTGCGGCAGCTGGTTGGCCGCGCTTGCGGGTCAGCGCAGGGCGAGGGCGACGGCCTCCGCGCGGGTGCGGACGCCGAGTTTCTGGAACAGCTGGTTCACGTAGGACTTCACGGTCGGCACGGTGAGGAACAGCTCGGCGGCGATCTCGGGGTTGGTCCGGCCGTCGGCGATGCGCTCAAGCACGTCGGCCTCGCGCGGGGTGAGCTCGGGGAAGCGCTCTCGGAGGGGCTGGGGAGCCGTTCCGGTCAGCGGCGTTCCGGTCAGCGGCGTTCCGGTCAGCTGTGCGACGAGTCGCGCTCCGACCGCGGCGTCGAACGTGGACTGTCCGGACGCGACGGCGCGGATGGCGGTGGCGATCTCCACGCGGCCGGCGTCCTTCGTCAGGTAGCCACGGGCACCTGCTCGGAGCGCGGTGGTGATCGACTCGTCGTCGGCGAAGGTCGTCAGCACGAGCACGGCCACGCCGGGGTGCTCGGCGGTGATGCGCGCGGTGGCGGTCGGGCCGTCGACCTGCGGCATCCGGAGGTCCATCAGCACGACGTCCGGGGACCACCGTTCGACCGCGGCGAGCGCCTCGGCTCCGTCGGCTGCTTCGCCGACGACCTCGAGGTCCGGCACCAGGGACAGCACCGTCACCAGGCCGTCGCGCACGATGGCCTGGTCGTCGACGACGAGCACGCGGATGGTCATGCGTCCTGCGCGTCGGGTTCGTCGACGCGGGCGCCAGCCACGGGGACGTGCATCGCGACGACGAACTCGTCCTCGGAGCGTTCGGCCTCGACGGTGGCGCCGGCGTCCAGCTCTGCGAAGCGCTCGTGGATGCCGATGAGTCCGTGGCCGCCGCCGGAGAGCGGGTTCGCGACGACCACGTCGACGGCGTCGCCGTCCCGGATCACCGAGAGGGACACCGGTCGGCCGGGGGCGTGGCGGCGGGCGTTGCTCAGGGCCTCCCGGGTACTCGCGACGACGACGGCGCGGTGGGCGTCGTCCAGGTCGGCGAGGGCGAGGTCGCCGGTGACGACGAGTTCTCCGCCGAAGTCGCGGTGGGCGGCGACGAGGGGGTGCAGGCCGGCGCCGGGTGCGTCGGGTGCTGCGGCTGCGTTGGGTGCTGCTGCGGCCGTGTCGGTGGCTGTGGCTGGGTCTGCTGCTGCGTGCGTGTCCGCCTCTGCCTCGTCGCGGAGGGCGTGCACCGCCCGGCGGGCCTCGGCGAGACCGTCGGCCGCGAGGGTGCGCGCGGCACCGGCACGCTGCGTGGCCTCGTCGATCCGACCCGCCTCGAGCAGGGCCTCCACGGCGTCGAGCTGCAGCACCAGGCCGCCGAGGGAGTGCGCGAGGACGTCGTGGATGTCCCGGGCGGCCCGCGACCGGTCGGCCAGGAGCTGGGCACGCTGCTGGTCGCGTTCGGCCTGGCGCGCCTGCTGCTCGGCGAGACGGTACTGCCGCCGGCTGAACCCGACCAGGATCCCGAGGACGAGACCGGCGCACGACCCGAGCACGAACTGCACGGTGGCGCCCTCGAGGCTCGCGGACACGGCGATCTCGACGAGGGCGACCAGCGCGGCGACGACTCCGGTCCACACCGGGACCGCTGCACTCGCCTGCAGGACGACGATGCCGACGATGACCGCGGCGATCATCAGCGCGTCGGTCGGGGCGACCACCGCGGAGCCCGCGACGACCATGACCGCACCGGCTGCCGCCATCGTGCGGGGCGTCCTGACGAACTCCCGGAGCGTCCACGCCGCGATCGTCACGCCACCGACGACCCAGACCCAGAGCGGGAGCTGCTCGGCGATGCCGTTCCTGATGAACCAGAACGTGACGGCGACGATGCCGACGGCGCTCAGCACCCACCCGAGACGCGAACGCGACCGGCCCGCGGACGGGTCGGTCGGTTCGGGGACGGACAGCAAGGTCACCTGACCATCATGCCGCGGGTCCGTCCCGGGATGCGCTGGTCGATGACGAGCGCGCGGGCGGCACGGTTGATCGCGAGCATCAGCAGGATCGCGCCGGTGGAGGTGAGCAGGTGGGCGCCCATGTTCCCGCCGATGACGTCCAGCCCGACACGCACGGCGATGAGCACGAACCAGAGTCCGGCGCCGTACCAGCCCGTGCGGGACTGGATCGTGCGGCCCTTGTCGTCAGGGGTCGACACCGTCCGGAAGCGGGTCATGGTGCCCATCGCCAGGCCCACGCCGACCGAGATGAGCGCCTCGATGCCGAGGAAGACGATGTCCGTCGTGCTGATCGTGGCCTTCGTCTGCGCCAGGACGACGACGCCGATGACCGCCATCACGAGCGGGGTGCGCCAGATCCGGGCCGGGTCGAGGTAGCGCCAGGTCGCCTGCCGGTACGCCAGGAACCCGACGAGCGCGAGCCCGATGACGATGTTCGCGATGAGCTGGACCGACATGATGTGTGCCTTTCGGTGGGGTCCGGCGGGGGTTCCCGACCGGTGATCCCATCGTGGTTCGGGCGCTCCCCGGGCCACACCAACCACGGGTGGGGACGTGGGTGGTGATCGCGTGGTGTTCCATGGACCCATGGCTGATGCGTTCCACGGGTTCAAGCTCGGTGCCGGGTTCTCGGTGATCGAGCCCGACCGGCACCGGCCCGGTTCGTTCACGCTCGTCGTCGACGGCACGCCGCAGTCGCACGTCGACCTCGAGGACCCGACCCACCTGGCGTTCGAGTACATCCGCCGGATCGGCCACGCCATCGACCTGCTGCCGCCCGGACCGATCACGGCACTGCACCTCGGCGCCGGTGCCCTGACGCTCCCGCGCTACGTCGCGGTGACCCGGCCGGGCTCCCGGCAGCAGGTGATCGAGCTCGAGCGCGACCTGGTCGACCAGGTGCGCGAGGCGCTGCCGTTCCCCCGCGGTGCCTCGATCCGGGTCCGGTACGGCGACGCCCGCGACGTCCTCGGCAAGCTCCCCCACGGGCTGCGCGGCACCGTCGACCTGGCCGTCGTGGACGTGTTCGGCGGCGCACGGATCCCGGCGCACGTGACGAGCGTCGAGTTCTACCGCGAGGTCGCCGCGTTCCTGTCCCCGACGGGCATCGTCGCGGTGAACGTCGCCGACGGTGCCGGTCTCGCCTTCGCCAGGGGCCAGACGTCGACGCTGCAGTCGGTGCTGCCGTCCGTCGCGGCCGTCGCGGACACCGGCATGCTCAAGGGCCGCCGGTTCGGCAACATCGTGCTGCTCGGTTCCCCCACCGATCTGCCGGTCGCGGACATGCCCCGCCGGTACTCGTCCGACCCGATGCCCGCGAAGGTCGTGCACGGGGCGGAGCTCCGGTCGTTCATCGCCGGTGCGCCGATCGTCACCGACGCGACGGCCGTCGCGTCTCCGGAACCGAACCGGTCCGTCTTCGGCGCCTGACCCGGACCGACGCCCCGCGCCTGCTTGCGGGCAACCCGGTGGTGCCGCTGCCAGGATGGGTACTGAACGACCGCGCAGGTGCGTGGACGAACGAGACGGGGAAGCGCTCATGACGAACGACGACCGGAGCAACGAGGACCGGCCGGGCGACGGCCAGGCACCGAACTGGGGCGAGCCCGCTCCGCAGCAGCCGACGCACCAGCAGCCGGCTCCGCAGGACGATGCACCGCGCTACGGCGAGCGCATCACCCCGGCGTCCGCACCGCAGTACGGCGAGCAGGCCGCACCGCAGCAGCCGCAGTACGGCCAGCAGGCGGAGCAGCCCCGGTACGGGTCCGAGCAGTACGCGGAACAGCGCGGTCAGTACGGGCAGCCGCAGTACGGCCAGCAGCAGTACGACCAGCAGCAGGGCGCTCCGACGTGGGGCGGCCAGCAGCACGCAGCAGCGGCACCCGCTTCCGCCGGCGCCCCCGGGTGGCAGAGCTACGAAGAACCGAAGGCGAAGAAGAAGACCGTCGGTGTCATCGCGTTCTTCGCGGCCGTCATCGCCCTGATCGTCGGCGTCGTCGGCGGGTACCTGCTGGGCTCTGCCCTCGGTGCCAGCGGTGCGCTCAAGGGCGTCCTCGACGGCTCCACCACGGGTGCCGACCCGCAGCAGCTCCAGAACGACGTGATGAACGACCCGGCGGTCGCGTCGCAGTTGATGGTGGGCTCGATCGTGATGTGGATCGGCACGCTCTTCGGGCTGTGGGCGATCGTGCAGGGCATCGTCGCGATCGCCACGAAGCGCGGCCGCGGGTGGGGCGTCTTCGCGCTCATCCTCGCCGTGGTCGCCGCGCTGGTCGCCGGCGGGGTCTACCTCGGCATCGCGGTCTCGACCGCCTCCTGAGCGACCTGGTGTCAAACCGGTGGGTGTGGCACCGGCCGCTCCCGGGTGCGCACGGTTACCCTCGACCCTGATGTCCCCCGACGACCGCCAGCACCTCGACGACCAGGACGACCGCGCCCGGGAACCGCGCCACGCGGCTCCCGTCACCGCCGGTGTCAGCCCGGGCAGCACCTTCGCGCCCATCAGCCTCCGTCCGGCCGTGGACGTGCAGGTGGTCCAGGACCGCCTCCGTGCCCTCGGGCAGAGCCGCAGCACCGAGGCCCTCGCTGAGCGCGCGGAACTCCTGCGTCTGCTCGGTCGGCTGGACGAGGCCCTCGTCGTCGCGGAAGAGGTCTTCCGGCTGACGATGTTCACGGGGGAACGTGCCGACAAGGTCGCCGCGCGGATCCGGCGTGCGCACGTCCTGCACGATCTGGGCCGGTACGAGCGGGCCGCGACCGAGTCCGCCCTCGCCCGTGACACGGCGGCGACCGAGGAGTGGCCGGAGCTCGAGGGCGCGGCCGCCGAGCTCGAGGGCTGGTCGCTGTTCGAGCTGAATCGCTTCGAGGAGGCGCGCGAGGTCCTCGGCCGCTCGTACGAGGCGTTCCGTGCTGCCGGGGCACCGTCCGAACGCACCGACGCACTCCGCTCGGCCGTCGAGGCGGCGATGCGCGCATCCATCGCCCAGCCGGCGGCAACGCACGACCGCGCGGCGTCGGACCGACCCCGCACCGCTCGCGAAGCCGCGGTCCGGCGTGAGACCGACCCGGCCACGCGCGTCGCCGAGCCCGTGAAGGAGGTCCCGCCGGTCCGCCGCCGGGTCCTCGGCGCACCGGATGCCGCCCGCACCGAGGCGGACAGCCTCTGGGGCAAGCTCTCCGATCGCGCCGACCGCACGGACCGATCGCAGCGGCAGGGCCCAACCGACCGGTGACGTCGCTCGACCAGGTCCGCTCCCGCGCCACGGAGCTCATCGCGGCGCACCTCGGCACCGGGTCGTGGTCGTTCGCCTTCGACAACGCCAAGACCCGTGCGGGCCAGTGCGACTTCGCCAAGCGCCGGATCACGGTGAGCAAGCACCTCGCCGTCCGGTTCTCGGACGAGGACGTCGAGCAGGTCCTGCTGCACGAGGTCGCCCACGCCCTGAGCGGCGCCCGCGCCGGGCACGGGCCGAAGTGGCGGCGGACGGCTGCCTCGATCGGGTACACCGGGTCCCGTCTGCACGACGGCCCGATCGCCAGCGAACTGGCGCCGTGGGTCGGCGAGTGCCCTGCGGGACACGAGCACTTCCGCTACCGCACGCCGACCAGACCGCTGGCCTGCGCGAAGTGCTCCCGCCGGTTCGACGAGCGCCACCTCATCACGTGGACCCGCCGGACGGACGTCCCCCGGACCGAGCCCGCTCGTTCCGAACTCGGCACCGAGGCGCGCCGGTAACCCGTTAGCCTGGGCGGATGCAGACGGGGCAGCACATCCGCACGGACTCGGGGTCGTCGTGGTTCTTCGACGCCGGACGGATCGCCCTCGATTTCGCGCACACCGGCGGGTTCGCCGACGACCCCGACGGCCGACGCCCCCGCGCCCAGCTCGGTGAACTCCTCGTCACGCCGGCCGACCTCGACGAGTGGTTGAGCGACCACACCGAACCGATCGACGTCGGCGCGAGTGCCCGCGAGCTGCAGGACGCCCGTGAACTCCGCGCCGCCATCGGCCGTCTCGCGGTCGCGGCGGCGCCCGCGCCCGCGTCCACGGCTGCCGAGCGCACCGCGGTCGCCGCCGGCCTGCGGGCCGGGACCGGCCGCACGCGCCCCGCGCCCGACGACATCGACACCGTCAACCTGTTCGCTGCCCTGCCGGACGTGCCCCCGAGCCTCCCGGGCGGCCGTCGCCGGGCCGGAGCCAACCGTGTGCGGCTCGCACAGGCGCTCTCGAGCGTCGCTCGCGACGCCGTCGCCCTGTTCACCGAGGTCGGGTTCGACGACGTGGAGGCCGACGGCCGACCGACCCGCCTCAGCCGCTGCTCGGCGCCGGACTGCGGGCTCGTGTTCTACGACTCGTCCCGCGGCGGTACGCGCCGGTGGTGCGCGATGCAGCGCTGCGGGAACCGGGCGAAGGTGCGTGCGCACCGCGCTCGGCGCGCCGCAGCCTGACTGCGCGTCGACCCACCCCCGGACGACAACGCCGCTGCAGAGCGAGCGACAACTCGCGCGCCTACTCCGCGCGCCAGGTGATCGTCGAGTCGCCCTCCGGGGCCTCGTCCACGGGCGCCGCACGCATGTAGCTCACCGCGTCGACGGTGGAGTCCTTCGGCGCCAGCAGCACGGCGCAGACGTCGGCGGTCCCGGTGCCCGTCAGCGCCGACGTGATGGCCTTCCGGTCGAACGGGCACGCCTCCTGCAGGACGTCGTTCCGGTCGCTCGCGGCGAGCTCCGGCCCCGCCTGCAGCTTGTCGGCTGCGCGGAGCCCCCACGCGTCGTTCGTCAGGTCTCCGACGGCGTCCGGGTCGAACGCACCGGACACCCGCTTGACGGTGAAGTGCGCGAGGTACGCGTCGTCGCCCTTCGGGTTGAGGCCGAACTGGTCCATGGCCGCCGCGGTGACCCGCTCGACCTTCGTCGCTCGGATGTCGAGCTGCCCGTGGAACGCGGAGCCGTTGAGCTTCGTCGTCACGGAGTCACCCATGTCGTGGCCGCCCTGCGCGCACCCGCTGAGCATCGCGGCGGCGGCGATGGCGAGCGCGCTCGCCGTGGTCAGTCGTCGTCTGGTCCCCTGCATGGTCGCCACGGTACGGGCCCGGGAGGCTCGGGGCACGTCGTCGAATCACCCTCGCGTCCGGCGGGGGTCGGGACGGGCGCCGTCAGCAGTCGGTGACGACGTGGTCGGGATCGCCGAGGTCCTGGGACTTCCCCCAGTCGGCGAAGGAGAGCTCGACGGTGCCCGTGGTGTCCGACGCCCGGAACGAGTACGGCACGGGCTCCCCCACAGCGGAGACCACGAGCGACCCGATCGGGGAGGACCCGTTCGCGACGACGATCTGCACGCGGGCGTCGTCGCCCGTGCCGGTGACCGCGCCTGGATGCAGCGTGACGTCGGACCCGGTGCCGAGCATGCTCCGCAGCAGGTCGTCGGGCTCGGTGAACGGCGCCAGGTCCCGCACGGTGGCGGAGGTCGCCGGCACGCACACCCGGCCGCTGGTCGCCTTCGCCAGGCCGGACTGCGCAGCGAACGCGGCGTTGCCGGACACCCACACGTCGTCGGCTCGGCGGCGGGCATCGAGGGACACGTCGCCGACGGACAGCTGCAGCGCGGAGTCCTCGGTCGTCCCGCGGTAGTCGATCCGCACGGTCCGGCCGGGCACCGTGTCGCCGGAGCCCTTCGCCGCGGCCGGGTCCGGGACCAGTTCGGTGACCGTGCCCGTCGCGACCACGGGCTCGGAGCGCATCGCGGCGAGGACGTCCTGCAGTGCGGTCGCCCCGTCGACGGTCTCGATGCCGTTCCTCGTGCCGTCCACCGGGGCCTGCCCGCCGAAGCCGGTGGCGGTCGGGGTGACCGCGATGTCCGTCGGAGCCTGTCCGGAGCACGCGGTCAGCGCGAGCGCCGTCGCGAGCGCCGTCGCGACGACGCCCGCTGCGACCGACCAGCGGCGCACCCGAGCGTCAGCCCGCATCGCCCACGCAGACCTGCTTCGCGCCCTGGTCGGACAGCGCACCGGCGTCCGTCGGGACGCTCTTGCCCTGGTTGTCGGCGGTCGCGCGGACGACGAAGCATGAGTCGGCGTCGTACAGGCCGGACGACTTCGGGATCCAGACCTCGGTGCCGCGGACCAGCCGGCTGACGTCGACGGGCTTCGTACCGGGTTCGACGACGAACACCGACCACGCGACGTCGTCGCCCTTCCAGGACACCCGGACGTTCCCGGAGCCGGACTGCACCGCGAGGCCGGACGGCGACGGGGGCCCCTCAGCGGTGACGGCGCGGACGACGAGCACGGCGCCGATCACGACGGCGATCAGGGCGAGGGCCGCGGAGACGAGGAACGCCGGGTGCCGCCACAGCGGGCGGCGGGTGGTCTCGGTGCGCTCGAGCTCGGGCAGGACGCCGATGTCCGACCCCATCGCGCGCTTCGGGGTCGGGCTCTGGACGCCCCACTGCTCGTAGAGCGCCGGCTGCCCCGGGTCCCAGCCGAGCCGGGTGCCCTGCCGCTGCTGGGACGGCGCGGCCGAGGTCGACGGCGACGGCGCGGACGGCACCGGGACGGAGGGGATCGGCGGGACGACGGGTGGTGACTCGCTCAACGGTCCGGTTCCTCCCCACGACGGTGATGATGCGGACCCCACGGTGCGGATCGCACGGCAAGCATACGGACGACGCCCGGCCCCCCCCCCCCCCCGGGGGGCGGGGGGCGGGGGGCAGAGGGGGCCGCCCCCCGCGTGGGCTT
>JASCOI010000060.1 GCA_029959665.1 Microbacteriaceae bacterium PS02333 | reverse complement strand
ACGCAGCCCACCGCCTACGCGCAGAAGCTCGTCGCCTAGCTCGAGCGCGACAGACCCCTGGCCGGCACGCTTCCACCGTCGTCCCGGCCAGGCCCCTCACTCGCACGGTGGAGAACGGTGGACACAGACTCATGGGCTTCTCCGAAGACCTCGCGGCAGGCAAGACCAAGACGGCATCCCACGAGGACGTTGACGTCCTCATCAACGGCAGCGCTCACACGCTCCGCTTCCGGCCGGCTGGTGGCATGGAGTGGGCGGAAGCCGTGGACCGGTCTCCGCTCCGCATGGACGTCGCGCTCGACCGCGTCTACGGCTACAACCTCCGCTCCGCGGTCCGTCACGTCGCACCCCAGACCGGCAGGCTCCTCGTCGACGGCGAAGAGGTGCCGCTGCGCGTCGACCCGTTTACCGAAGACATGGACGACGAGGCCATCGCCGCTCGTGTCGACGAGTGGGAAGACGTCTTCGCGCAGATATCCGGCCACGACGCTCAGCGCATCACCGACGCGGTCTGGGGGCTGAACGAGCGCCGTCCGCAGCTCGCGCTCGAGGCAGCAAAAAAAGCTCGGGGCGACTCGCGCAAGAGCTCGACGTCGCCGTCCGCCTCGGACTCGCACCCCGCCGTCTCTGGGGCTGGGAACCGCGCCGCACGACGACGTACCGGTACGACGAAGAAGGCCGGCTCCTAGGCGAGACAACCGAACTCGAAGCGGAGTGGGACGAGGAACAGCTCACCCTCGTCATCCAGCACCTCCGAGCGCAGGTCGACCGCGGGCCCCACGGTCAGCCCCTGTCGGAAGCGATGGATCCGCGCGGCAGTCGCAAGACCGACGGCGGCTGGCACTACGAAGCCTCCCCCAACGGCGTCACCGACAACGCGCAGCTCGCGATCAACGAGGCGCGAGACGCCTACTTCGCGCAGTGGGGCGAACGACTCACCGACGGACAGAAGGCCGCCATCCACTGGACCGTCACGAAGGTCCTGGACGAGTAACCGACAACTGAACAAGGGAGCGTCGCCGTGGCGAACCGTACTGTCAAGACCTCCCTCGTCGCAGAAGTCAACGGCTACATCTCCGGGATGCAGTCTGCCGCCCGCGCGACCCGCGAGCTCGGCACGGAGAACGAGAAACTCGCCCAGAAGCGCGAAGCCCTCAGCACCCTCGCAACCGGTGTCGGCGTCATCGGCACCGTCGCGGCCGCGTCACTCGGCCTCGCCGTGGCGAAGTCCGCCGAGTTCAGCGCACAGCTCTCGAAGGTGCAGGCAGCCACCGGGGCCGGCGCGATCGACATGGGGAAGTACCGCGAGCAGGCACTCAGCGCCGGCGTTGCCTTCGGGTACACCGCCAGCCAAGTCACCGAAGCGCAGATCGAGCTCGGCAAGGCCGGCCTCGCAACCCGCGACATCCTCGGCGGCGGCCTCACCGGCGTTCTCGCACTGGCCGCATCGGACAACGTCGAGCTCGGCAAGGCCACCCAGATCGCTTCCGTCGCGATGAAGCAGTTCAACCTTGAAGGCAAGGACGTTCCCCACATCGCGGACCTCCTCGCGGCCGGGGCCGGTAAGGCCCTCGGTGGTGTCGAGCAGCTCGGTGACGCACTCAACCAGTCCGGTCTGGTGGCATCGAACTTCGGGTTCTCGCTCGAGGAGACCACCGGCGTCCTGTCCGCCTTCGCCGACGCCGGTCTGCTCGGGTCGGACGCCGGAACGTCGCTGAAGTCGGCGCTGCAGGCGCTGGCGAACCCGTCCAAGCAGTCGGCGGACCTGATGAAGTCCCTCGGCATCAACGTCAAGGATTCGAACGGTCAGTTCCTCGGTGCCGCCGACCTTGCCGAGCACCTCCGCGAGCGCCTCGGCGGGCTGACGGACGCCCAACGGCAGCAGGCGCTCGCGCAGATCTTCGGCTCGGACGCCGTCCGCGCGGCCACCGTGCTCTACAAGGAGGCCGGCGACGGCATCCAGAAGTACATCGACCAGAACAACGATGCCGGCTACGCCGTCGAGCAGGCGCGCATCAAGAACGACAATCTCGTTGGCGACCTCAAGAAGCTGCAGTCCGCCTTCGAGGGGGCCCTGATCCGAACCGGATCCTCGGCCGACACGCCCCTCCGCGCACTCGTGCAGACGACGGACGACCTGGTCACCTCGTTCAACAACGCACCGCCGGCGCTGCAAGCGACCTCCCTCGGTGTGCTCGCCGTCGTCGCCGCAGTCGGCCTTGGCGGAGCGGCGTTCCTCGGCATCGTTCCGAAGATCGCCGCGACGAAGGTAGCTCTCGAGACCCTCGGGGTCACGGGTGCATCGGTCCGCGGACGTCTCGGTGGCATCGTCAGCTTCCTCGGCGGACCGTGGGGCATCGCGATGCTGGCTGCCACCGCCGCGGTGGTCAGCTTCAACATGGTGATGAACGAAGGCCGCATCACCCAGGACGAACTGATCAACCGCCTGTCGACCTCGGAAGATGCCCTCAAGAACTTCGCCGCGGCCGCCCAGCAGGGCAGCACCTCGAAGACCTTCCTCGGCAGCTACAAGGACGAGCTCAAGGACCTCCCCGGGCTCCTCAAGAAGGCCACAGGCAATGGGGTCGACGACTTCCTGAACCTGACCTTCCGCCAGCAGGGAGCCGTCACCTCCATCAAGAAGTACGGCGACGCTCTCGCCTCAGTCGCCAACACCGACCTACCGCGAGCGCAGACGCAGTTCGCGCAGCTCGCTGATTCGCAGAACCTGTCCTCGTCGCAGCAGTCGAAGCTGCTGAACCTGATGAGCGGCTACAAGAACGAGCTCACGAGTCAGGCCACGCAGCTCGGGCTCACGGCTGACAAGCAGACGCTGCTCGCGCTCGCCACGGGGGACTACACCCCGAAAATGGAAGCGGCGATCGCAGCGTCGAAGGATAGCAAGGGTGCTTCTGATGGTGCCGCGTCGGGCATGGACGGTGTCGCGACGTCTGCTGAGGATGCCGCGCAGGCGGTTGACGACGTCGCGAAGGCGCTTGCCGGGCTGACGTCGCCGACGCTCGATGCGCGAGAGGCTCAGCGGCAGTTCGAGGCGGCTCTCGACTCGGTCGGCGAGACCATCAAGGCGAACTCCGAAGCGTATAAGGACGCCGGGAAGAGCCTGGACATCGCCACCGAGGAGGGCCGCAAGAACGAGGCGGCTCTCGATGGGATCGCGTCCGCGGCTGAGAACGTCGCCGGCAAGCTGTACTCGCAGACCGGCTCGCAGGAGCAGGCCACCGACGCGATGCAGCGCGGCCGCGATGAGCTGATCAAGGCGCTCGGGCAGTACGACATCACCGGGCAGGCGGCGGAGGACTACGCCGACAAGATCATCGGCACTCCGACGGATTGGGCAACGGCGTTCCACAACGACGCTGCCGGCAAGCCGAGCGCCGATGTCGCTGCGTACACGGGGTCGATCTACGGCGTTCCGAACGCCAAGGAGACCCAGCTCAAGGCTGAGATCGCCCAGGCGACCCAGAACCTTCAGAACCTCAAGAACCAGATCGGCAATGTCCCGACCTCGAAGGAGACGCAGCTGCGGGCGCAGATCGAAGCTGCAGAGGCGAACCTTCGTGCTCTGAAGGGTCAGCTCGACGGCATCCAGTCGAAGTCCGTCACGATTACCGCGAACTACGTCTACAACAACCTCCGGACCGGTGACGGTACCGCGGGCAACGGGCTCGGCGTGATGAAGGCGAACGGCGGCGTAGTCGACTACTACGCCGAGGGTGCGATCCGAGGCAGCGAGAACCATGTCGCCGAGATCGCCCCCGGTGGGGCGTGGCGAGTGTGGGCGGAACCGGAGACCGGTGGTGAGGCGTACATCCCGCTCGCCCCGTCGAAGCGGTCCCGTTCTCTCGCAATCTGGGAGGAGACGGGCCGCCGCCTGCAGGCATTCGCGGACGGCGGCACGTACGGGCAGCCGACGTACGTGCCGACCCCACCTCAGGTGGTCTACGCGCAGTCGCCGGCCGCGAGCGCGAGCAGCGGCGGCAACGGCTCGTCGTCGGTGTTCGCGCCGTCGTTCGTGTCGTCTGGGAACACCCGCCGTGACATGGAAGAAGCCCGCTGGGCATTCGACCGCTACGAGAGCAAGAGGAACGGTGGCCGCTGATGCCAGGACCCTGGGCACTTCGCTACCCCGGCGTTGACGTCACCTTCGACGACGAGTCCGGCGTCTACCTTCGGGTAGCGCCGGACCTCGCCGACTACGACATCACCGACGCCGACTACGACAACGCTCGAGCGGACGGGTCGCAGGTCGGGCAGGACTTCCACGGAGGCCGCACAATCGGTGTGACGTTCGGGATCCTCGGCCGAACCGAAGCGGAGATGTGGGACCGGTTCGACCGGCTCGCGTCGTACTGGAACGCCGCCGCGATCCGGACGACGCCAGGCGCTGTCGCGGAGCTCGTCTCCGACCGTGGTCGGTCAGCGTTCGGCAGGCCCCGGAAGATCGCCCCCTCGGACGTGTTCCCCGAAGCGGGGATGATGACCGTCGAGACGACGTTCCGGCAGGTCGACAAGCTCTGGTACGGCGAGCCCGACCAGCTGACCGTGCCGTTCGCGATCTCGCAGGGCGGCGGTCTCGTCGCCCCGCTGAAGGAGCCGCTCGTCGCCCGCGGCTACAGCACCCGCGCGAACACATTCACCGTAGGCGGCACGGAGCCGACACCGTTCGTCGCGACGATTCGCGGCGCGATCCTCAACCCGGGGATCGAGATCGCGGGCGTCGTCCGCTACGCGGCGCAGACCTCACTCGCCTACGACGAGACCCTCACGATCGACACCAGGCCCGGGCGCATGTCGGTGCTGCGGAACGGCTCCCAAATCGCATCCCTCACCCGCAACTCCGACCTCCTCACCGACGGCATCCTCCCACCTGGCGCAGGATCGCTCGTCCTCACCGGCTCGTCTTCGACGGGCAACCCGACCGCAACGCTCGAGTGGCGCTCAGCGAATCTCGCCCCCTGACGAAAGGCACTGCACATGGCGCTCGACGGCGTTCCCTGGTTCATCGGCGGACAGGCCGAGCACGGCGGCGACGTCGCCCGGCAGCTTGCGTACCTCGCCTGCGGCGGCAGCGAGGGCGTCACCGCACCTGGCGATCTGAAGGTCGTCCCGCTCGACCAGGCCGGCCCGGGCGTGAAGGTCCTCGCGGGGTCCGCGTCGATCCTGAACCGGGTAAGCCCGCAGCAGGCGTACTCGGTCCGGAACCCTGAAGCTGACCCCGACTCGGTCAAGGTCGCCGGGACCGGGTCGACCGGCGGGCGAGCGGACCTGGTGGTGTGCCTGGTCGACAACCCCAACATCGACTCGAACGCCCAGACGCCAGCCGACCTGGTGAAGGGCCCCTACGACCGGTTCGACATCATCGCAGGCGTACCTGCCGGCACGCGCCGACTGCAAGACCTCGACGCATACAAGGGCACCTCCGGGTACGCGCTCGCTCGCATCGACCAGCCGGCGAACAACGCCGTGATCACGTCGGCGATGATCACTGACCTCCGGAAGCTCACGCGTGCTCGAGAGACGACGATCCCTATCTCGGACCTCGGCGTCTCCACGGCGACGCTGTCGGCCACGGCGGGCACGGTCTTCCCACCGTTCCAGCCGACCGTCGAGGTGCCGGACTGGGCGACGTACGTCCGCGTGGAACTGTCGATCGCGGGACTCTCCGCGCTGGGTAACTCGACAGGCTTCTACAACGTGCAGCTGCAGAACGCCTCCGGCGGCAACGTGATCGCCGGCAACACCATTGCCTACAACGCGGACGCTGTAGTCACATCAACCCGCATGCCCCTCCTGGGCCTCGCCGAGGGTGACGTCACCGCGCTCCGCGGGCAGACACTGCGCCCCACGGTCGTGATGCGCAAGAGCGCCGCCGCTCAGGCGAACCTCAAGTACGACGCGTCCTCGCAGCTGCTGTTCCGGGTCACGTTCTACGAACGCATCAGCTGACCCGGAGGGCACCCCGCATGACCGAGCGCTTCATCATCCAGCGGGCCACGACGAAGCAGGTGCTCTCCTACGACTTCCCGAACATCAGCCGCGGCCCGGTCAGCACACCACTGTCCGCCGTTGGTTCCCTGACGCTCACGCTCGGACCAGCAGCAGCGCAGCAAACCGCCGCCGACGGGCACCCGGTGTTCTGGGAGCAGGGCACAATCGTGACGCTCGACGATGAGGGCACCATCCGGTTCCGCGGCATCGTCGACAAGATCAGCTACCCGGACCAGTCCGCGGAGATCATCGTGAAGTCGATGACGCGGTACCTGTTCGGTAAGCCCTACGAAGGTGACGCCTACTACGGGGCAAAGGTCGACCCGGCCGACATCGTCCGCCTGCTCGTCGCACACGTGCAGTCGTTCCCAGACTCCGACATCGGCCTGACCGTCACCGGCGCGACCACCGTGCGCGTCGGGACGTTCTCGACGCAGAACAAGGCCGACACGCTCGCCGCGTACACCGCCGCGGTGAACAGCTACAACGCGGAGAACGCCAAGCTCAAACCCCTCCGAGACGCGGTCTCCGCCGCACGGTCGGACTACTCCGCCCTCGTGCAGCAGTCCGAAGCAGCTAACGCGGAACTGTCGGCCGCGAAGAAGGCGAAGGATCAGGCGCGGATCACCGCAGCGCAGACCGCCGTCAACCAGGTCACGAACGCGAAGGCCGCGCAGCAGAACGTCATCAACCAGCGGGTCGCCGTGGTCAACACCCAGGCCGCGATCGTCGCCGGCAAGAAGGCCGACAAGGACAAGGCGTACACAGCCAAGGTCGCCGCATCGAAGGCCGCGAAGAACGACGGCGGCGCGTACACGCTACTGCCGTGGGAAGCACCCGACTGCGGCAACAAGCTCAACGACCTCGCCGACAACACCCCGTTCGACTGGTACGAGCGCTCCACCTGGGACAGCAACGACCTCCCGCAGACCGAGCTCGTCGTCGCCTACCCCCGTGTCGGCCGGCGACTCTCCCGTGACGGGGACCCCTCATTCGTGCAGGGCGTCAACATCATCACCGACCTCGAGCCCGAAACCGGTGACAACGCCGCGAACTCCGTCTACGGAGTCGGCGCGGGCGAAGGCGTCGGAGCGATCCGCAGGACGATCACCGTCCGCGACGGGAAGCTGCGTCAGGTCGCCGCGTTCACGTCGAAGGACGTCAAGAGCGCCACCGACATGGACACACGTCTGCGTGCTGAGCTTGCCGCCCGGAAGACGACTCTGTCTGTCTCGAAGATCACCGTCACCGACCACCCGAACTCACCACGCGGGTCCTACAACCGCGGCGACGACATCTTCGTGCAAGGCACCGTCCCCCGCTACGGACGCTTCGGCCTGTGGCACCGCATCGTCGAGCTCACCGAGAACGCCGACGGCACCACCGACTGCGACCTCGAACTGACCGACTCGTTCACCTACGGGACAGGAGTGCCGGAATGACCGACCTCGACCCCCGCGTCCCCGCCCTCTGGGCCGACTTCGAACGCCGACTCAAGGCGCTTGAGGCCACTCAGCAGCTGTCGACCTCCACTGTCGGCGACACGGACGAGGACGCGGTCCCAGTCGATGAGATCGTCGCTGACGCCGCACTCTCCGTCGTCGCCGTCTTCGACCTGCAGGACAACGTCGCCGCAGCGAACGACGGGGTATCACAGCTCGGCGACCTGATCGCTGCGAGCATGGCCGAACTCGACACTCGGCTCGAGCTTGCGGACACGAACCTCGACGTCGCCCGCGGCGAGCTCGAGCAGTCACAGCAGGACATCACCGACGCGTTCGGGCAGCGCATCGACGGACTCTCCGACGACGTCGACACGGCGATCACCGCTGCGGGCAGCGCACGGACGGAGGCACAGGCGGCATCCGATGCGGCGCTGGCAGCGGCTGGCCTCGCAGCGGCCAAGGGCGAGACGATCGTGCAGGTCTCCGCCCCGACCGGGTCGAGGGCGAACCCGGCGAACCTGTGGATCAACACCAGCCTGGACACGAACGGGAACCCGAAGAACACCCCGAACACGTACACCGTCTACGCGAACTCCACGCCGGCGGATCCAGCGACACTGCTGAAGCTCATCGACTCGACCGACCCGATCGCCGAGATCGTCGTCCCCGGCATGACCGCCAACGTCACGCCCGGGAAGCCAGTCGCGGTGACGGTGAACCTGTCCGTGTCGATGGACCAGAACGGCGTGCAGAAGCAGACCGTCGCACTCCTCCGCGACGGACGCGACGGCAGCACGATCGCGTCGCAGGTGTTCACCGACATGGGTGACAGTGGCACCGGCGACGTGCAGTCGTTCACGTTCTCCGGGACGGTCACTCCGACGGCCGATCAGCTCGTCGTCACGCTGCAGACCACTCGCGACACGCAGCCGACGGTGTGGTCCCTGCACCGGCAGCTGACCGCCGTCGGCGGGGCCTGGTCGCCCGTCACGGACCAGCAGGTCATCGACGCGGCGGCGAACGCCGCGACTGCTACGACTGCCGCGCAGGCGGCGAAGGACACGGCTGACCAGGCGAAGGCTGCCGCCGGTGTCGCGCAGCAGGCGGCGTCGGACGCGAACACGCAGGCCCTCGCGGCCGCGGGGATCGCGAACGGCAAGGGCAAGGTCATCCCGCAGGCGTCCAAGCCGACCGGATCGAACGCCGCCGTCGGGAACCTCTGGATCCGCACCACGGACAACACCCCCTGGGTCTACGACGCGAGCATCCCGGACTGGGTGCAGGTCACCGACCAGACCGCGAAGGACGCTGCCGCGAACGCGGTCGCGGCGCAGCAGATGGCGACCGCCGCGGCGAACGCTGCAGCCGCGGCTCAGGCGACGGCTGACGGACGCCCACAGATCCTGTTCTCCTCGAGCGCGGGACCGTCTGGGACCGCGCCGACGGGGACGATCTGGTTCCTCTGGGATTCGGCGAAGAACGTTGCGGGTCAGTGGCTGCAGTCGGGAACGCTCGCGTCGCCGGTTTGGACGCCGCAGCAGATCAAGTCCGAGGTCATCGCGAATCTCGACGTCGCGAAGCTCACCGCAGGGTCCGCGGCGATCGCGGATCTCGTGGCGCAGAAGATCGCCGCGTCGACGGCGAACTTCCAGACCGCGAACGTGTCGAACCTGTTCGTCACGCAGGGAGCGACGTTGTCGCAGGCGGTCATCGACTTCCTGTTCGCGAACGTCGTGCAGGCGAAGAAGATCACCGCCGGCATGATCGACGTCGACTCCCTCAACGGCATCACGGTCACCGGTGCGAAGATCAAGTCCGCAGCAAGCGGTCAGCGGGTGGAGATGGCCGGCACGCAGCTGGACTTCTACGACCCGCAGGGTGCGTACGCTTCCGCGATCCGCGGGTGGGTAGCGACGAGCTCGGCGCGCGGTGTGGAGTTCTACGCCCCGGCTGCATCCGGCTATGGCGGCGCGGGCCGGTTCTCCGTCTTCACCCAGCGCAGCCTCACGGTCAGCTCGACGAACGGGACCATCACGGTCGACGCGGCCGCCGACGCCGGCGTGGACGCCCCGAACCTCGTCGGACGACAGCTCTACATCAAGTCCACGGACAGCAACAACAAGGACACGGTCGCACGTGTCCTCGGAGCAGGCGACGACCGTGTGACCGAGCTGCTCGTCGGACGAGCCTCGATCAGCGCCAAGCTGTCCGTCGGCGGAGACATCGAGCAGGTCAGCGGAGCGATCTCCACAGGCCGCACCGTGAAGGCGGCCGACTTCCTCACCACCGACGGGAAGTCGATCGTCCGGCCTAACATCGTCGCCGGATCAGGGACCTACACCGGCCGGAAGCTCACCGCCAACCGCGGCAACGACACCGTCACCGTGAACTTCCCCTCCGGGTCGTTCACGTCACCGCCGACCGTTGTCCCGGTCTCGGGCAACAGTCGCATGTTGCCGACGATCGCTTCCGTGTCTGCGACGCAGGTGCAGATCCTGCTCCTGAACTACACCGACACCAGCATCACCAGCGACGTCAACTACCAGTGGGTCGCGATCGGAACCTAGGAGGCCAGCAGTGGCAGATGAAGAGCAAGAGGGCGACTACCAGCCGCCCGTGTACCCGGACACACCCGCCGGCGCGCTCACGCGGCAGCGGGACGCCCTGCAGAACGGCGTCGACGGTGACCGGGCTGCGGCCGAGGCGCTGCTGACCCGCGCCGACGCCGGGCAGACGCAGGTCGACCAGCTCACCGCAGCCATCGAAGCGCTCGCCACCTGACACCTCGCCACGCACCACCCTCACGCCGTCCCGACCGGGGCGGCGTTCGTCATGAGAGGAGACCCGCATGGGTAACTCGAACACTCCCGTGGTGACGTTCCCCGCCGACGCGTACGTCTACACGGCCGCCGACGAGCTCGACACCACAGCCGCGCCGGTCGAGAACGGTACCGGCGACCAGACCGACGGTATGGGGGCGCTATGATACTCGACTCCGCAGCAGCCATCCAACGCGCCCGCGACCAGGTCGGCAAGCCCGACGGATCCGGCGCGTGCCTCGCGAACGTCTACAAGTGGTTCGGTGGCCCCGCCTGGTCCTCGACCGGCCCCGGCGCGGGTCAGTACAACTGGGCGATCAAGGTGTGGACCTTCGCCCAGCACAAGCATCCCGGCGACTACTACCCACCCGCCGGCGTACCGGTCCTCTACGGCCCAGTCGGCTCTCCACGGTGGCGTGGCGACGCGAACTACCCGTGCGGCGACATCGGCCTGTCGATCGGCGGCGGCTTCGCAGTGTTCACGGACTCCCCGACGGGGAACACCGGGATCATGTCGATCTCCGCACGCGCATCGCAGATCGGACGCCCATACCTCGGCTGGACCGAGGACCTCATGGGCTACGACACGACCGCCGGACAGGCCGCTCGAGCGCCCCAACCCGCGCCGACGCCAGTCGTCGTCGTGGTCCCCACCATCCCACCCACCCCGACCGTGGAGACAGACATGATCTACGTGAAGTCCGACAAGTCCAAGACGAACTACATCATCGGTGAGACCACCGTCATGCAGGTCACCGACTCCCGTGCACGCACCTACTCGGCTGCGATCCCCGGCGACACCCACCTCTTCGCGACCCTCTCATCCGCACGGTGCGCTGGCCTCATCGACGACTGCCGTCAGCGCCGCGACCAGGCGAACCTCGCAACGTCGAAGGTCATCGTCGACGCCCTGCACGCCGAGGACGCTCCCAGCGACGAGGTGGCTGCCTGATGTCGACCGACGGGAAGCACGAAGACACCACCCGACCGTGGTGGTCGAAGTTCGCCGCCCAGCTCGGAGCGCGAGCGAAGAAGGCATGGTCCGCCGGTGTCGCTGGCGCGGCGCTCGCGATCGGCGGGATCTCCGTCGCGGGGTTCTGGGCTGACGGACACGTCGACACGCAGAAGGTGGCCGCAGCAGCAGGGACGATCGTCGTCGGATTCGTCGGCGGATTCCTCGCCGCGTTCCTGCCCCGCAACGCCACCTCCGACACGGGCAAGCCGTAGCCGACCTCGATCCCACTGAGAGGGGGACTGATGCCGGAACCGCAGGGACCGGAACCCACCGGGTGGGAGCTCATGCGCGGCCTCGACTCCGTCCGGGAGGAGATCCGCGCGATCGGCGGCAAGGTCGTCACCCAGGACACCTACCAAGCCGACCGGCGTGCGCTCGACGCCCGGATGAAGGACATGCGTGACGAGATCGACGGCTTCCACACGAAGTCCGCCGAACGCGACAAGGCCGAAGCGGCGCAGCGTGCCGAATCGGACCGGATGCGGAAGACGGCGACGCTGTCGATCGCGCTCGCCATCGCGGGCCCGATCATCACCGCGATCGTCGGAGTCTTGATCGCTCGAGGAGGTGCGCCGTGACCCGTTCACGACTGGCTCTGCGGTTCGCCCGCGGCCTCTTCGCGGCGGCGTGGCAGTCCGTGGTCACGTGGGTGGTGGTCGTTGCCGCGATCACGGCTGTTGTGGCGCTCGTCGCGTCGCAGTTCTCGACAATCGACGCGCTCCGGACCCGGAACTTCCAGTTGGGCTCGGCGAGCACGGAGGCGTCGAAGCGGTACGACAGGCTGTTCGACGAGTACTCGAAGCTGTACGACGAGTCTGAGCAGCAGGGCGTCAGGCCGTCTACGACGGACCCGTCCGACGTTCCCTCGAAGGCCACGTCCGGTAGCACTCCGGGCGCGACAGGGGCTACTGGAGCGACCGGCATTCCTGGCGCGCCTGGGAAGGACGGCCGCGACGGGAAAGACGGCGAGGACGGCGCTGACGGCCTCAACGGAACCGACGGTGGTACCGGCGCAACCGGTGCGACGGGCGACATGGGCGTGCCGGGTCAGACCGGCGCGGCAGGCACCACGGGCGCGACCGGACCGCAGGGCCCGACCGGCGCGACCGGACCGGCCGGTAAGGACGGCACCGACGGCAAGGACGGCCGCGGAGTCGCATCCGTGACGTGCGTTGCTACTGACGCCGGAACCGCGTATCGGTTCACCTTCACGGACAGCACGACGGTGGATGTCGCGGGAGCCTGCGTGCCCCCGGTGACACCGACGGATCCAGCAACGCCGACTGAGTGAAGCGAGACCCCCATCAGGTTCCCTCGGGAGCTTGATGGGGGTCTTCCGTCGTGCAACGAGAAGAGAGGTCAGTTCCTGCGGGCGGGGATGAATCCGACGACGATCGCGGCGAGCGCGGAGAGGAGTCCGACGACGAAGAACGTCATGCCTGCACCGGTGCCTCCGGCGATCATGATCAGCACGCCGATGACGATCACCAGCACGCCGAGTCCGAACAGTAGGTTCGACGTGAGCTTCTTCTGAGCGACGTTCATGGTCGGGATCATATCGGTGTGACCACGCCTCGGGTACCCCTTCGCAGTGGTCACCGCCGCGGCTTCAGCGCTCGCCGCGTCACCCGGTCTCGATCGAGCCAGAGCCGGTGCGCGAAGCCATGTGGACGAGCCGCACGAGAACGAGGGCATCGGCCTGTGCGTCGACGAAGCTGGGTTGCTTCTGCCGGTCGGTGCGGGTCATCTCGACGTCCACCCAGACGGTTGGCGACCTGCGCAGCCACTCAGCGTCGCTCAGCCCGCACATAGGTTGCGGAACAACGGCCACCGCTAGCGTCCCTCGAACAGGGGCGTAAGCGGGGGCCATGGGGGTTCCCCTGCTCTGGGGAGGAAATCGTCATGACGCAGTCAGGCAAAGCTCGTGGAGCACTCAAGTTGTTCGGCGGCATCGCGGGAGCTCTCGTCGTGGTCGGCAGCCTGGTGGTTCCTGCCGCGCCAGCTTCAGCGGCCGTCACGGGCAGCACGATCCTGAACTCGTGGGAAGACTTCAAAGGACGCAGCGTCTTCGTTCGCGAAGGAGCTTACGACGCCGCCTCGAAGAGAGGCTTCGGGATGAAGAAGATCCGGACGAAGCACAACGTGAAGTTGATCAACTCACTGAAGTTCGCGACCAACAACCCGAACGGAGGAACTCCCCAAGGCGAGCAGCGGCGGTACGACGCGTACGCGAACAAACTGGAGTGCACGAACGGCAAAAACTGCCACTACACAGACAGCCGTCCTTTCCGCGTCATCATGGACAACCGGAAGGAGGCGACGTACTACGGAGTGAACCTTCGAAACGACAAGATCGGCATCAACACCGCTTACTGCGAGAACGACGACAAGTCGAATGACTGCCCAGACTGGGTGGATACAGCCTTCCAGAAGCCCGTCGACTCGGACAGCGCGCGAGCTCGATCGCTGACAACCGTCCCCGAAGGCACCCCTGACACGTCCGTCACTTTGAGCTACGAACCGCTCGCACCGGTGACCGCTCCCGCCGATGACACTGTAGGAGTTGACGACTCCGACGCCGACACGATCAACTGATCGCATGTCCCCAGCAGCGAAAGTCGATCTCGCCTACACGAACGAGTTCATCGAACGGGTGCACGCCTGGTTCGATCGTGATGAGTTGTTCGGCGGTCGGTTCGAGTGGGTCGCAGGGCGCGCGTACCGGGAGGATGTTGCGATCCTGCTGTTCCGCGACAATCGCGACGGAGTCATCCACGGCACCCGGTGGGACCTGACCGAATTCAGCGCGCTCTTCGATCCGAACTCGCCCGCCGACCTCGCAGAGACAGTCTGGGTGAATGAGATCAACGATCCGTCCGGGCCCGGAGAGTTGCTCGACGTTGACTGGGCCACTGGCCTGGTCGAGGACACGGATAGCGTGCGCTGGCTCAACTGACCCAGCCCGCGGCAACGATGGAAATGGCCCCGGCCTCCCCAAAAGTGAGAGGCCGGGGCCATTCCGTCGTACTAGAGGTGCGTGCCGCGGGGGATCTCGAAGTCATCTACACGGAGCCCGTTCCACATCGCGTTCGACCGCGAGCCGTCAGACCTGCGGATGACTCGCGGGATGCCTCCTGCGGCGTCAGCGAACTCGTGGGGATCGAAGTTCGGATCGACCGAGGCGAGCTGTTGAGCGACGACCCAGATCACGTTCATCCGGACCCGATCGGTCTGCTCCGGGTCGAGCTGTTGCTGCGTGCGCTTCGCGCCGTCGGTGTCTCGCCGGTGCCCGGCACGGTCTATGCGGAACGGGGCGTCCGACCAGTCGTGGTTACGGATCTCGTCCGCGAAATTCTGGGCGATCTTGCTGAGCATGGGTCCTCCTACAGGACGCTCGTGCACCCTCCCGACGAGGGCGCTAAGTGGACTCTACCGACGCCGTCCGACTCATGATGAGCATCACTCTACGGCGGGGGTGGGACGTTCGCCTTACCCTCTTTGGCGGGACGCCTTTCAGCGACCTCTTCCGAAGCGGGCGTGGTGTGTCCCACCGCATCATCCGCGATCGTCCTACCCGACGATTACTCTCAACGTATGGTCGTCTCAGCTCCCACCGAGTCACCCGCCCCAAGCTCCGGGTCGAGCGCGTTGGACTTGGTAGCGCTGTTGCCTTGGCTCATCGCGACACTGGTAGGTTCGGCTGCGTTCAGCTCTTTCGTTGTCGGTCTGCGGGATCGACGTGCGATCAAGCAGACTCGTCGGTACGACGACACATCGTCAGCGACTGAAGCGCTGCGGAGATACCGAGGCATCGTCCTCAAGTACGCGCAAGAAGGAAACGGCGATCCTGACGACGCTCGCGACCGGAGACTGGCCGCTCGTCAGAACGACGCCTACGCACGGTGTCTTCTGATTGACGGTGAGAGGGTCGTTGCCGCCTTAGACAGCTACGCCGAAACGGCTCAGCGGTTTGCCATCCACGATCCAGAGACGAGCGCTGGGACCGAGGCGACGCAGTTCCGTGACCTCATGCTGCTGATCGCGAAGGCACGCAGGTCGGCTCGTTAGGCAACGGCCATCTCGTCCGAGGTCGCCTTCCTCCATGTGATATTCGAGTGCCGCGACGTCGCTTGCGCAAGCTGTTCGGTGAACTGCTCAGGAGCTCCGACAACCAGGATCTCGTTGAAGCCCTCCTGGCTGAGCTTCATCACCAGTTCATCTGCGAACGAGATTGTCGAAGCTGCGAGAGCCCGGCTGAGGAGTAGGACGCGGCTGTCATGGTCTCGTCCGACGTGGATACCGATCGAGTCTTCTACGATCTGGTCTGCAGCTTCGCGGGTACCTACCAGACGAGGTAGCGTGATCTTGAGAGTCATGATCAGCTTCTCCTTCCATCGGCTCTAACGCGCTTATACACCCAAGTGTTCCACGAAGCTGCGCCGAACGCGATCATCGCGGCAGGCCTGTCGGGATGCTGCCTTCGAGCACCGACCCGGCCAGCGAGGTCGCCCGGTCCGACCTCGATAGCCTTCCATCCGGGTGCACGTCCATCGCACCGGTTCCAGATCGTAGCCGGAAAGAACCGCCCAGCTTCTGGATCGCTCGCTTGAGCTCTTCGAGGCCGAATCCTCGGCTCGTTTCTTGCAGACCGCTGATACCGGGCTGCAGTGCCAGTTCGAGCGCAGCGCTGTCCGTAGTAGGCGAGTGAGCTCGGAGCGCGTGACGAAACCCTACCCCCGGGTCAGCAACGGCGAAGAAAAATCTCTCTTGCAGTTGTTGCGCGGCAGCGTACCCGTAGGCCTGTTCAGAGTGCGCTTCCACGTTCTCTCCAAGGGCAACGATCGCCATGTAGATGGTTCGCGCTGTGTTGGGATCCGTCTTCGATGCAACACGTTCGACATGCTGAGCGAGCACGTCCGCTCCCATGGTGTTAGTAAACGAAGTCACCTCAAGCAGACCCAGTCCGACCTCGTGCTCCTGCACTGCAAACAGGTCATGCTTCGCCCCGACCGCTCCAAGCCGTAGGCCCAGCCGGCTCCGTGACAGATAGCGCGCTACGTTCAGATCCCTTGGACGAAGAAGGCGAACGCTTCGACCTTCGTTCATCGCGGCATGTGCGAACGACACGATCGCGAGCATGCCGGCGGGAGTCACGAACGTAGCGCCGCGGAGGTCGATGACTGCTGCCTTAGGCTTTTCGGACACCCGGAGCCCACGGTGGAGGGTGTCGACGTTGAGTTGCCCGTCGACGACAAGATCGTATGGCACCGCGCCCCCTCCACATCCGTGACGTCAGCCTAGTTCCAAGAAGCGCAAGCCCTCACCGAACGGCGGCCCCGGCGTAAGCGCACGGAGTCCGACGGTGCCGATCGCCAGCACGATGTACTGCTCAATCGAGGTCCGGTATGACGCGATGGTCTTCGGGGCGATCCGCTTCGAGTGGATGTGCACGAACCACGACAAGAGCGGCAGCGAGAGCAGCGAGATTCTCTGGGCTGAGTCCACTCACGAGCGCCTGCCAGGTCATGTCGTGAGCGTCGCGCCATGACAACTCCGTCATCAAACGTCCGATCGGACACATCCGTGCAGTGGCGCGCATCGACGCCGGTAACGGTTGCGTAACTCCCGGTTAGGAAGCGCTGCGCGGACCTACGGGCTGCTACCACGCAGCCTCTGATAGATCGCCTTCAGGGCAGCTGCGTGTGCAGCTGGGGCGTCGTCTACCACCGGACCGAACTCCCCCTCGAAGAATCTGCGTGCGACCTCAATCACTAGCAGCGTGACATCTTCGAGGTCATCGGGGTGCTCGGGCGTCACCGGGATGACGTGCGTGATCTCGGCTTGGCTCTGGCCAACGAGGTGCGACAACTTGAATGTCCATTCGCCGTCCGTCTTCTCGATGATCAAGTCGGTCTCGGCATCCAGACTAACGTCGACGCACCGCCGGTTCGGGTCGGACCCGTCGCCAGGCATCGCACGGCCGGCGCACGCATGCAGCGTCGACGAGTGCGACCAGATCTTCGTCGCCAGCTCGTGCGCCTGGAACTCGCTCATGTCCACACGGCCGAACCTAACAGCCGTCGCGTCCCTTCAAGCGAGCGTTGTGTGCACCGCTGTGTGCACCACCCAACGAAGAAGCCCCGTTCAGTGAGCCAGGAGGCGGTGCTGAACGGGGCTTTCTGTGGGAGCCGCCTGTCGGAATCGAACCGACGACCTATTCATTACGAGTGAATCGCTCTACCGACTGAGCTAAGGCGGCGGACGCTCCGTTCCCGGAGCGGCACGGGTCACAACTATACAGGTTCAGACGAGCGAGCGCGAAACGAGCGCGCCGAGCTCGTCGAAGGACCGCCGCAGATCGTCCACCAGGTGGGACTCGGCCGGGGACTCCGACCACTCCCACCACGCGTGCCGCAAGGTCGCGAGCGACACCAGCGAGGCGAGCCGGGCGCGGCGTCGGAGTGCGGCCTCGTCCTCGGCGAAGGTCGGGTCGTCGTTCGCGAGCCGCCGTGCGATCACGGACTCGAGGGTCGACTGGAACTCCTTCATCGACGCCATGCGCTGGCTGAAGAGCTCCGGGTTGGCGCGGAGCACCTGCTGCCGTTCCTCGATCAGGCCGCGCTCCTCGATGAGCTCCTGCGTCGAGTGCACGAGCAGGGCGCCGACGTCCGCGAGGAGGTCACCGGCCGGACCGCCGGCGACGAAGGCGTCGAGGACCTCGTCCTCCGGCAGCGTCGGGTCGTCCCCGAGGATCGCCTGCTCCTTGCTCGGGAAGTAGTTGAAGAACGTGCGCGGCGAGATGTCGGCGCGGCGTGAGACCTCGTCTACGGTGACCGCGGCGAGGCCGTCCTCGACCGCGATGCGGAGGGCAGCCTGCTGGATCGCGAGTCGGGTGGCGCGCCGCTTCCGTTCACGCAGGCCGGGTTCTGCATCGGGCATGGGCTGATTGTCCCACGCCTGGGTCGGCTTCCCGCGCCCGGGTCGGCTTCCCGCGCCCGGATCAGCGCAGCGCCCGGACCACCGTGACGAGGAGCGCTTCGAGTGCCAGCAGTGCCGCGACGTTCGCGGCGATGCGTTGCCGCGCCAACGCGACCGCGTCGAGGATTTCGAGGGCGGCCGCCGGCGGGACCGACTGCTTGACCCGGTCGAGGTCCTCCTGCATGGCGAGGTTCACCGGCTCCCCCGGTGCACCGAGTCCGATGAGCAGCAGGTCACGGTACAGCGAGGAGACGTCGACCAGGATCCGGTCGAGGCCGTCACGGAGACTCCGGGTGGCACGACGCTTCTGGTCTTCTTCCATCGCACGGAGCTGCGACCGGAGTGCCGGCGGCACCGTTCCGCCCGGCTCCACCCCGAGCGACCGGAGGGCTGCGTCCCGCTCTTCGGCGTCCCGCTGCTGGGTGATCGCCTTCGCGTCTTCGTCGGCGACCGCGAGGAGCTCGGCCGCAGCGGTCACGGCATCGCCGACGCTGCGGATCCGGAGCACGGTCTGCAGGGTCCGTCGACGGCGGTCCCTGGCGTCTTCGCTCGTGGCGAGGCGCTGCGCCATGCCGATGTGGCTCTGCGCCTGGCGGGCGGCGTCCATGGCGAGCGAACGGTCGACGCCGGTGCGCGCGACGATGAGGTCTGCGACGGACTCGATGCCGGGGACCCGCAGTCGGACCGAGCGCACCCGGGAGCGGATCGTCGGCAGCAGGTCGGCTTCGCTCGGGGCGCAGAGGATCCAGACCGTGCGCTCCGGCGGTTCCTCGAGCGCCTTGAGCAGCAGGTTCGACGTGCGCTCCGTCATCCGGTCGGCGTCCTCGATGATGACCACGCGCCAGCGGCCGACCGACGGCGAGTAGTACGAGGAGGTGACGAGCTGGCGGATCTCGTCGATGGTGATGATCACGCGCTGCGTCGTCAGCACGGAGACGTCGGGGTGCGTGTGGGCGGTGATCTGCCGCAGGGTGTGGTCGTCGTCCGGGCCGGAGCCGACGAGGGCCGCGGCGAACGCGGTCGCGACGTTCGACCGTCCAGACCCGGGCGGGCCGGTGATCAGCCACGAGTGGGTCATGCCGCCGGTGCCGTCCGGGGCCTCGGCCGCGCTGCGGAGGGCGGCGACCGCTTCTTCTTGCCCGGTCAGGCCGTCCCACACGCTCACAGGGAGATCCTCCCAGGGACCACCGACGCCGCGGATCGAGCCACGAGCCCGGTCACGCGTCGATCCCGACGAGCGGGGCGAGTGCGCGGCGGATCCGCTGTTGGACGACGTCGGCGGGCTCGGCCGCGTCGACGACGAGGAACCGCTCGGGCTCGGCCGCGGCCATGCCGAGGAACGCCGCGCGGACCGACTCGTGGAAGGCAGCCGCTTCGGACTCGAGGCGGTCGAAGGTGTCGCCGCGGGCGGCCGCCACACGGGCGCGCCCCTCGGTCACGTCGAGGTCGAGGAGCACCGTCCGGTCCGGCACGAGGCCGTCGGCCGCCCAGTCCGAGACCGAGCGGATGTGCTCGGCACCGAGGCCGCGGGCGACACCCTGGTACGCCACCGACGAGTCGATGTACCGGTCCTGGAGCACGACGTCACCGCGGGCGATCGCCGGACGCACGACGGTCTCGATGTGATGAGCACGGTCCGCCGCGTACAGGAGCGCTTCTGCCCTGGCGGACACGTGGCCGCGTTCGTGCAGCACGATCTCGCGGATGCGGAGCCCGAGGTCCGTCCCCCCGGGTTCACGCGTCCGCACGACGGTGCGTCCGTTCGCCTCGAGCCACTCGGTGAGCAACTCGGCCTGGGTGGTCTTCCCCGCGCCGTCGCCGCCCTCGAGGGTGATGAACCGGCCGGTCACTTCTTCTTGGCGGGAGCGCGCCGGGTCGTCGTCTTCTTCTTGACCGGACCCTTCGCGCGCTTGTCGGCGATGAGCTGGACGGCGCGTTCGAAGTCGACCGCTTCCACGTCTTCGCCACGCGGGATGGTCGCGTTCGTCTCGCCGTCGGTGACGTAGGGACCGAACCGGCCGTCCTTCATCTTGATCGGCTTGCCGGACACCGGGTCGGCGTCGAACTCCTTGAGCGCGGCGCTGGCCGCACGCTTCGCGCCGTACTTCGGCTGTGCGAACAGCTCGAGCGCACCGGCGAGGTCGACGTCGAAGATCGCGTCCTCGCTCGGCAGCGTGCGGGTGTCCGTCCCCTTCTTCAGGTACGGACCGTAGCGACCGTTCTGCGCGGTGATCTCGTCGCCGGACTCCGGGTCGGCGCCGACGGTGCGGGGCAGGTCGAGGAGCTTCAGCGCCGTCTCGAGATCGACCGACTGCGGGTCCATCGACTTGAACAGGGACGCCGTGCGCTCCTTCGGCGCGGCGGCCTTCTTCGTCGTCTTCTTCGCCTTCGTCGCGGGCTCGGCCTTCGTGGCGGTCGCGGTCGCGGTGCTGCTGCTCAGGACCTCTCCCGTGGACGGGTCGACCTCGGGCTCCGGCTCCGGCGTGCGCTCGGTCACGTACGGGCCGAACCGGCCGTCCTTGGCGAGCACCTCTTTCCCCGTCTCCGGGTTGATGCCGACGACGCGGTCACCGACGACCGGCGCCTCGACCAGCTCACGCGCCTTCTCGGCGGTGAGCTCGTCGGGAGCGAGGTCCTCGGGGACGTTGACGCGACGCGGCTTCTCCGGGTCGTCGCTCGGCGTCTCGATGTACGGGCCGTAGCGGCCGATGCGGAGGGTGA
Organism: Microbacteriaceae bacterium PS02333; assembly: GCA_029959665.1. Lineage (GTDB taxonomy): Bacteria > Actinomycetota > Actinomycetes > Actinomycetales > Microbacteriaceae > Curtobacterium > Curtobacterium guangdongense. Next base: position 2,124 of record JASCOI010000060.1, on the reverse strand, counting down.
GGCCGGGCGAGAGCTCGACGGAGTTGATCTCTCGCGCGTCGATCTCACCGAGGTTGTCGATGACCGTGCGGAGACCGCGCTGGTCGCCGCCGCCGAAGTAGAACCCGTTGAGCCAGTCGACGCGGTCCTCCTCGCCGCTGGCGATGCGGTCGAGGTCGTTCTCCATCTCGGCGGTGAAGTCGTACTGCACCAGGTCGCCGAAGTAGTCCTCGAGCAGGCGCACCACGCTGAAGGCGATCCAGTTCGGTACGAGCGAGCTGCCACGGGGCGTGACGTACCCACGGTCCACTATCGTCGAGATGATCGCCGCGTAGGTCGAGGGTCGGCCGATGCCGAGCTCTTCCAGGGTCTTGACCAGGCTCGCCTCGGTGTAGCGCGGCGGGGCCGACGTGTCGTGGCCCTTCGCCTCGACCTCGTCGACGCCGAGGTGGTCGCCCTCGGTCATCGACGGCAGCTTGGCGTCCGCGCCGTTCGACGATGCCTCGTGACGTTCCTCGTCCTTGCCTTCTTCGTACGCGTTGAGGAAGCCGCGGAACGTGATCACGGTGCCGGACGCGGTGAACTCGACGTCCGTGCCCTTCACGGTGGAGGCGATGCCCTCGACGGACTCCGTCGAGGTGATGCCGAGCACGACCGACGCGGTCGATCCCTTCGCGTCCGCCATCTGCGACGCGACCGTGCGCTTCCAGATGAGGTCGTAGAGCTTCCAGTCGTTGCCGCGGAGCACCTTCTCCATCTGCGACGGCGTGCGGAACACGTCACCGGCCGGACGGATCGCCTCGTGGGCTTCCTGGGCGTTCTTGCTCTTGCCGGCGTAGCTGCGGGGCTTGTCCGGGACCGTCTCGGCGCCGTACAGGTCGGCCGCCTGCTTCCGGGCGGCGGCGATCGCCTGCTGCGAGAGCGACGCGGAGTCGGTTCGCATGTAGGTGATGTGGCCGTTCTCGTACAGCGACTGCGCGACGCTCATCGTCTGGCGGGCCGAGAAGCGGAGCTTGCGAGCGGCTTCCTGCTGCAGCGTCGAGGTCGTGAACGGCGCGGCGGGACGACGCGTGTAGGGCTTCGAGTCGACGCTGCGGACGACGGCGTCGCCGGCGCGTTCGAGCACCGAGCTCAGGGCAGTGGCCGAGGCCTCGTCGAGGACGACGGCGTCCGAGGTCGTCGTGCCACGGTCGTCGAAGTCACGGCCGGACGCGACACGGGTGCCGTGGATCCGGGCGATGCGGGCGGTGAACGCGCTGTCCCCGGCCTTCTCGAACCGTGCCGTGAGGTCCCAGTAGTTCGCCGAGACGAACGCGAGGCGCTCGCGCTCACGATCGACGACGAGGCGGGTGGCAGCGGACTGCACACGACCGGCCGACAGCCCCGGACCGACCTTGCGCCACAGCACCGGGGAGACCTCGAACCCGTAGAGGCGGTCGAGGATGCGGCGGGTCTCCTGCGCGTCGACGAGTGCCGTGTCGAGTTCGCGCGTCGCCTCCTGGGCGCGCTGGATCGCTTCCTTGGTGATCTCGTGGAACACCATCCGCTTGACGGGGACCTTGGGCTTCAGGACCTGCAGCAGGTGCCACGCGATGGCTTCGCCTTCGCGGTCTTCATCTGTTGCGAGGTAGAGCTCGTCAGCGTCCTTGAGGGCACGCTTGAGTTCCGCGACGGTCTTCTTCTTCGCGTCGGAGACGACGTAGTACGGCTCGAACCCATTGTCGACGTCGACCGAGAACTTGCCGAGCGAGCCCTTCTTCAGCTCTGCCGGGAGGTTCTTGGGCTCGACGAGGTCACGGATGTGTCCGACTGACGCCTGGACTTCGTATCCGTCACCGAGGTATTGCGCGATCGTCTTCGCCTTCGCGGGGCTCTCGACGATCACGAGCTTCTTCGTGCCTGGCACGTGACTCCTTGATCGATGGTGCTGTCGGCCCTGGGACACGGAAGCGTCCGGGTCGACCGGGACATCGATGACCGGCGGGCCGACAGGCACACCATACACACAGTGGCGGGGATGCCCGCCGGACGATGTCGGTCCGGTCGATCGGCGGGGGTCCGCCGGGGACCGGCGACCGCGGTCGCCCCGAGACGGAGCGGACCGGCCCGGCGCTCGACGCCGCCGCGGCCGAACGCGCCGCTCGG
>JASCOI010000005.1 GCA_029959665.1 Microbacteriaceae bacterium PS02333 | reverse complement strand
CCTCCCCAGTTTGCTAAACCCCCCAATAACCACCCCCCCCCCCCCACCCGGGCGGGGGCTCTTCTGGTTCAGTCTTCGGGCTGGACTTCGATGCCGTGGACCTTCTTCCGGTTCCGTCCGTAGTTGGACCAGCCGTGCCGGTCGCGGCTGCGGACCGTCTTCTCAGTTCGCGCTGTGGTGGGCTCCGGCAGTGCGATGCCGGGTCGGATGGGGGTGAGGTTGGAGCGCCGCTTCTCTTTCTCGGCTTGGCGGAGTTGTGCGCGAGCGTAGTCGGCGATGCGCTTGTAGTTGAGCGCGGCGGCCTTGAACGTGAAGACGTACTGATTTGCAGCGAGTCCGCGCATCCTGCGTTCGCTGTTCAGGTCGACGCGGAAGTCGGATTTCAGCGTGTTGTTGACTGATTCCACGACGTTTCGGTCGGTTCGGTAGACGCTGAGCCAGGTGTCGCTGCCGTACCGGTATTCCTGCTGTTCGGTGAGGAAATCGTTCGGGTTGACGGTGATGGAGTCTTGGCAGCAGACCGCGGTCTCGGCCCAGCGCTTTGGGAGGTTCTTCTTGAGAACCTGGCCGGGCTCCCGCTTACCGCGGAATGCTCGCGGGTGCATTTCGCGGATGGGGCACGAAACGGTAGCGGAGGGGCCTAGCGCGGGGCAGCTGAGACGAATCTTCCCGTTTGCTTTCACGTCCTTCAGGTGGAGTGCGAACTTCCATCGTTCGGCGAGGTTGTCGCGCCACTGCCGTTCGCTGATGTCACCCTTGGCTTTGTCGTAGTTCACGGTTGCGTCGAGGTGTTCGGGTGCGGTCCCTGGGCAGTAGTAGTCGCCTTCGGCGAATTTGGAGCCGCCGACTCCGTTGGTGATGCCCTTCTGCTCTTCGCGGTAGTCCTGCACGTTGGGGATGCCTCGTTCGCGGAGTCCCTTGTGGAAGCCGCCTGACATGGCGTGGTTGTAGCCCATGTCGAAGGTGAGGCGGGTGATGTCGTATCCGCGCGACTGGATGGAGTCGAGCAACGCGAGCGTGTCGTCACCGACGCGCTTGTTCGGTGTGGCGACGCTGAGTGCACGGATGAGCAGTGGTGGTGCGTCGGTGTGGTCCGCCGTGGGGTCCTCTCGCGTGTCGATGAGGATGTTCGCGACGAATACGTTTTCCCACTGTGAGGCGATGAACACGTCGGCGCCGGAGGGGTCTTTGACTTTCGCGCCCTTCTCCTTCGGGTAGAGGCCTGCTTCGAGCTCGAGGATAGGCCGGTCGAGTTCTTCTCCTGTGCTCGGGTGGTACCGGCGCATCTCCTTCCCGGTCTTCTTGTCTCGCCTCCAGCGGCGTCGCTGGCTGCCAGCGCGGAGGGATGTCTGGTCGACAGAGACGGAGATACGGGTCCGCTGGTGTTCGGCGGGCTGCATGCCGATGATGATGTCGAGCAGCATGCTGGCGAACTTCTGTCCGCGGTCCCGTCTGATGGCGACCTCGGCTTCGTCGCGGCTGTTCTGAATGGCTTCCCGCTCGTCGATGAGCATGAGCTGCTTCGGCGCTGGCCAACCATCGATGAGTTTGATGATGCGCTGCAGGGCTCGGTAAGCGACGTGGTACCAGTCGCGGTCAGCGCGGTTGTAGATGTGCGTGATGCCGAGCGCTTCCTTCGCTTCTTCGGTGAGCCGGCTTTCGAGGAGGTGACCGAGGACTGTCGGGTTCAGCGGCTGTCCTTCGAGGACGAGGAGCATGGAGAGGGTGAGGGTGATGGCGTCGCTGAAGAGCGGCTTTCGTCCGCCGGGCTTCTTGCCTGCGTTATCTTCGGTGCGCCAGAGGTCGCAGTGGTCGGGCAGCGGGGATGCGAGCATGCGGTTCAACCATGCGGCGGCCCACCAGCCGGGCACTATGGCGTGGCTGCCGCTTCCTGCTCGCGCTTCCTGCTCGGTGAGTTTGCCCCAGACGAGTTCGTCGAACCGGGAGTTGGGAGCGGTGGGGTTGTGCGCTGCAGGGGTCATGAGTTGTTTGCTCCAGGGGTGAGGTAGGGCATGTATCGGGTGATAGATGTGGCGGTTGTTAGTCCGATTTGGTAGACGGCGTCGGCTGCCGGAAGCGTGTTGAGGGTGTTCACGACGAAGGTGTCGCGGAGGCGGGTCGAGCTTGGATAGGGGTGTGGTCCGTTGAAGAGGTGGTTGACGGCGTTGGTGTAGGCACCGTGGGACTTGAGGTGGTCGAAGATGACTTTCTGGTCGTCTGCGGGTTCGTAAATGAGAGCGTCGAAGTACCAGGCCCAGTCGGGGTGGACCGTGACGGTTCGTGGCAGTCGCCCTCCGATGTCGATGGTGATGCGGTCGTTTGTGGTCCGGTGGACGTGTGCGCGGCGGATGGTGGGCAGTTCCCCTCGACGTGCGCCGGCGCCGCCGACGAGGCCGATGAGGAGCCGCGCGGCGCGGCGTTTCGCTTCGGTTCTTCGAACGGATGCCCAGCTGTCGAGGTCGGCGAGTTCGCGAGGCGTGTAGACGTGGACCGGCTGCAGCTGGCGGCTGGAGGGTGGCCGGATTGTGTCTGGTTGACCGCTGAGCGCTACCGCGATGCTGTAGAGGCGGTGCTCGTAGGTCTGTTTCGAGTGCTGGGTTCGCGCGATGGTGTTGATGTAGCGGCGAATCATGGTCGTGTGGAAGATGTCGTCACGGTCGAGCGAAGCGTGGAGGTCGAATACGGCCCACAGCACGTAGTGAGTGAGCACGGACATCGCGTGTTGCGCGGTCCGGGGGGTTCGGGGACGCATGTCGAAGATGCAGTCGACGACGAAGCTCCGGATGGTGTCCCACTGCTCGGGGCTGGTGCGGGTGGGGCGGTAGTTCACGATGGTCTTCCGAATCGCCGGCGTGTCATGTTCGTTGGTAGGAACAGAGTGTGCTACGGCGGAAGGGTTTTCGGAAGGTGTGTCGGTTCTCGATTTCACGTTGGGGCCTATGCGCGGAGGGTGCCGGCAGTGGGGACTTCACGCATCTGATCTCGGATCCCGGATCCGTCCGCGACGGTCAAAAGTCCCGATCAGGGATCGATTCGTAGTCATCGCGTCATCGCGCAAAGTACCCGTCTCGAGCGTCACATCTCGGGCGTGTCGCGGTGACCGTCCGCGAATACGACGTCCCGGGGTGACACTGGGTCATCCCGGAACGGAGAACACCATGGCAACGACGAAGCGCATCTGGTTTGGACCGGACCGCACCGACGGGACGGCGGTCGCACAGCTCGCGGACGACCTCTCTGTCACCCTCGGTACGCGGGACACCATGATGATCGACGGCCCCGGAGGAGCAGTCCTGACCATCGACATGGAAGACGCTGCCGATCTCGCGGCCGCGCTCAGCGAGGCGGTTCGGATCCTCGCCGACCGCGGGCTGACCCTCGAGCCGCGCGCGCGGCAGTAGCTGATCTTCGGTTTCGCCGCCTCGACGTGCCACGACTCGTGGATCGGAGCGGAGGTGGCGAAGCCGACTAGGGCGCCGACTCCTCTACGAAAGGCAATACCCGGTCGAGCGCTTCTGCGGATCGCAGTCCGGCGATACGCAGAAGCGTCTTGACCGGTGTGCCGACTTCGAGATGGTGCACCAACCACGTAGCGCGCATGCGCCGCGTCTGCAGTGGCAGGTGGGGGCCATTGCGTGAGACGAAGTCGGTGATGAGGTTGATGTTCCCGCCGCGCTGCTCAGCGCGGAACACCCATCCGTCGCCGCCGACAAAGGCTGTCCGCTCGCCAAGTTCATCGGCCCAGTCGGGCAAGACCGGAACGATGCGATTGTCGGTTCCGCCAATGTCGATGAAGGTCGTCCCTCCGACGTATTGGACGTGTCGGGTGCGAAGGGTGATGATCTCAGCGCCAGTGAGGCCGGCGCCCAGCCCGAGTGCAAGGAGAGCTCGCGCGGAGGTGCGGCGCTCCTCTGATGGTTGCGCGAGCGCCCATCCGTCGAGTTCCGCGACCTGCTTCGGCGTGTACGGCCGGGACGCTTCCGCTTTGCCGAGTGCTCGAGCCCTCACGGCTGTCTCGTCGCCGAGCAGGGCTTCCGTTACGCGGCGGAGCCTGGCCCGGAGCGTGTTCCGGCTGGCCCGGTTGTACGTGCTGAGGTGGAACTGGACGAATCGTTCCACGGTGAACGGGTCGAAGACGGGGTCATCTTCAAGGGGCATGTGCTTTTCGTGCGCGAACTGTGCCAGTCGGGCGACGACTGGGTACAACTGCGCAGCTGTGTACGTCACCTGTGGCTCAGCACGAGCGACTACGTCGTGCACGTAGGCCGCAATCGCTGCCCACTCCTCCTCTGGCATGCGAGGCCGGAACGGTCGACTACCCGCGCCCTCAGTCATGTTCGTAACAATAACCACATGGGTGGTGTTGTGCGAGTGCCTGCTCCGGGACGGTAGCGCTGAGAAGCTCCGCGCAGCACGAGGGCCACGGCCGCCGTCCTGTCATCCGGGGAGTCAGGACACCGACCTGACCGGGCCGACGCGCAGCGCCGGCAGGGCTGAGCGTCGCGGCTCACGCAAGCAGGTCGCAGCTGGCGTGGGACGCCGCGTATAGGGATCACAGCACACTGTCCCCGGATGAAAGAGCTCCCGTGCCGTCCCTTGACCTGAACGCGCGACTCAACGCCTTCCTCACCGCAGCCACGCGGCAGCATCACGGCAAGTACGACTACGGCAGCGTGCCATCAGACTTCGTGAACGCCCACACGCCCGTCACCATCGGCTGCCCTGACCACGGCGACTTCCGCCAGACACCGAACGAACACCGTCGCGGTCAACGCTGCCCCGACTGTGCAGGGCGCCGTGGCTCCTCACCAACGGCGCGGCGCCAGCAGTTCATCGCCAACGCTCACGCGGTACACGGCCGCCGGTTCAGCTACGCAGACGTCAACTACGTTGACCAGCACACATCGGTCACAATCTCCTGCAAGCTGCACGGAGCCTTCCAGCAGCGCCCCGACCACCACATCGACTCCGCCTCACCAAGCATCTGCCCGGGCTGCGCAGACCAGGAGCGGAAGAAAAGTCTCGCGGCGGCTTGGAAAAGACGACCTCGGCCCCGGCGAGGAGAGGAGGGGCACTTCGTCTCCGCGGCGTGACTCACCCCCGCAGTTGTCAGCGCGGGCGGATTCGACTGTCACCGCTCGTACCTGCGCGGCGACAGATGATAACGAACGACCGACGCAGACGCTCCGGCAGGGTCTGGATGGTGGGGATCATTGCGTCGCGGACGGCGTCGGCGCTGTGCCCGTTCGGGAGGTGCAGCAGCATCACGTAGCGGGTGGTGCGTTCGACGAGGGTGCCGATAGCGCTGCGGGCGTTGATCCCGACGATCAGGTCGCCTTCCCATTGCCTAGGGACAGCTCTGTCGTCGGCCTCGGCGGGGCGTTCACTGATCAGGATCATGTCGCGGATCTTCGACCACGATGCCCGCCTTGGCTCACCACGGTGCCTGCGGATTGCGCGGCCGGTGCGGAGGTGTGTGTGTGTGTGTGTGTGCAGGTCAGTGCGCAGGCGGCCGCGGCCCTGGACGAACAGGGACTGGTAGATCGTCTCGTGGGACACGTGCATCTCCGGCCGGTTCGGGAAGGACCGGGCCAGGTCATCACGGATCTGCTCCGGAGACCAGTTCCGCGCCAACCGCAACTCGACCTGCAGAGCCAGTTCGAGCTGGTCGAGCTTCCGCGGTTTCGGGCGCCGCGCACGAGCCCGGCACCGCTTCTCGGCGGCGTAGGGCCGGTAGGTTCCGCCAGCTGCGGCGTTTCTGGTGAGCTCACGACTGATGATCGACGGTGCCCGGCCGAGGGCTTTCGCGATTGCGCGCACGCCGGCACCGTTCAAGCGCAGGTCCGCGATCTGGAGCCGCTCTTCCTGGCTGAGGTACCGGTCGGAGCGGGGTGTGTGGGCGAACGGGTTCCGTCCGCCGGCTGCTTTGACCCATCGGTATCCCTGACGTCGGTCCACGCCAACAGCATCACAGGCCGCCGTGCGTCCGAGGCCCTGTCTCAATAGCTCCCAAAATCGTGCCTCTCGAGCACGATGTTCCAGCCTCGATCCCATCTGCAACACTCCGGATCGCGGTGGTGTTGCAACGACCGGCTGAACCCAAGGATCGGTTATCGGACGCTTCTCCGACGGCCTGCCGCAGCTGTGGTTCTACGACGTTGCTTCGTCACTTGATGAGTGCAGGCGCTCTTCACCATCGAGAAGCCAGCCCTCGATGATCGATCGGGCTTGGGCTCGGTCACTATCTGTGGGGGCGGTGACCATGGCGGCACGGCGCACGAACGCCCACATCAGCGTTTCCCGCGGTACTCCTCCGGCGCTGCGCCAGTCGATCGCCGGGAACCGTTCGACACTGACGATCTGCGCTCGTCGCATCCGAGTGGTGAGCAGGTAGTCACGAAGCACCAGCTCGTCCTCCTGGAGGTCGATGCCGGCCGGCACACCGCGGAGAGCGATGAGCGCAGCAACGCCCACGAACAGGACAGCGAAGGGCCAATCTCGCACGTTCTCAGTCAGGACGACGACGGCGAGCACCGTGAGCACGGCTGCGCCGGCTCCGAGTGTGACTCGGGTCACTACGGGCACCGGAACGTCTCGCCGTGTTCGCACCGGCCTCACGCACCGTTCGCGACGGTGAACGCCGCCACGAGCCCCGCCACCAGCACGATGAACCCAGCCACGAACCACGGGATGGCGGGAGGAGCCCACCGCTGCTGCCCCCACCCGTGGTACCGCACGGTCTTGACCACGGCAACCACGAGGAGGGCTGTTCCGAGTGCCAAGCCCGCGATCAGGATCGGCAGGAACAGGTCAGCTCCGTTCATGGCTTGACTGTAGACGTCGCCCACTCGTCAGCGGACTGGATCTGTGCTGACCGGCTGGCCGACGGAGCCGACGCAGAAATGGCCGGATCCCTATTGGCTATCGGACGCTGCTGTCGCCGCTCACGTGGCGGCAGACGTAGTTGTCGCCCAGTTCGCGAGGAGCGTGAGCGCGTCCGCGCTCGGGGAGTCCGGCTCGGCCGTGTACACGGTCGTGTCTAGGGATGCGTCCGCGGCGAGGGCCATGGAGTCGGACGAGAGTTCCATGTCGCCGACGACGGGGACCGAACCGCGCTGACCGCCGGCCTCCGCCTCACCGCGGACATCATGCGCTCGGGACCGCTCGGCGACGCGATCGGCGCCCCCATCGCACCGGCGACCTACGGCGACGATGCGCGCTCGACGAGTGGATCACCGGCAACGCCGGTACGGAATAGCACCCGTCCGGAACCGCCCGGATGGGCACTAACGACGACTCCGTCACCGATCCGGCGACCATGCAAATTCACGGCGTCCGCGGCCTCTACGCCGCTGACTCTTCCGTCATGCCCACCGTCACCCGCGGCAACATCCAGGCGCCCGTCATCATGATCGCCAACCGCGCCGCCGATCGCATCGCGCACGATCTGACGCGTCACTAACTGACCAGACACACGACCCCTCCAAACAAGCCGCGTCATGTGGCGGAACAGTCCATCACCCGAAGGAGAACTCCACGTCCGACACCGCAACGAACATCACCGGCACGAGGACTCGTGTCGCACTAGCGGCACGGTCCCGAAAGGAAGCAGGGGCTAAGCGCAGCGAGGCGGTCACGGCTTCGACTGCAGGACGGGAGGGGCAGTACTCGACGTCCCTCCGCCCCTCCCAAGACGATTCAAGCCATGTTGTTCAGCACGAGGTCGTGGATGTCCCTGCTCCGGAGGACGTTTGCCCGGTAGCGCGTGGCGAGCGGTCCCGCGACCGGAGCGCTGACGATGAGCGGGACGAGTTGTTCGTACCGGCCGCCGTGCGAGCGGAGCGCACCGTGCAGGCCGGACAGGTCGTGATCGGCTTGCCGCGTGCCGAGCGCGGTGTCCGCGGCGGCCGTGACGGCGAGGTCCCCGATGCGGTCTGTCGGGTGCTCGAAGATCGTCGCCGCGCGCTCCCGGTCCCAAATCTCCTCGATGCCGTCGAGGCCTCGGAGTACGGCGACCGCGGCGGCCCGCTGGTCGTCCGACAGGTAGACCCACGCGAAGGAACCGAGCGCGCCGTGGTGTCGTGTGTACGGGTCGGTGATGGGGAGGACGATCTCGTCGAAGGTGACGTCTGCGGCGTCGAGGACGTCGCCGAGGTGGTGCACGATCGGAGCGCCGTCCTGGTCGTGCTTGGAGTTCATCCCGTGGTCGGCGGTGATCGCGACGGTGAAGCCCTGGTCGAGGTACTCGCCGAGCAGCGTGTCGAAGTCGCTGAAGAATGCGTCTGCAAGGGGGTCTCCTGGCGCAGCGCCGTGTTGGACCCGGTCGGTGAGGGACACGTAGGTCAGGAGGATGTCCGAGGTGTGTGCGTGGATCGCCAGCGCGAGTCGCATGGCGTAGTGGCTGGCGCTGGGCTCGTAGACACCCGGCGCCGGCTCGCCGACGAGGGCCTCGAGGTCGTCGATGCCGTACTCCGGCAGGCCGGCGCCTGCTGCCTTCTCCACGCTCACGCTCGGGACTCCGCCGTTGCCGAGCAGCCGTCGCAGTTTGTCCTTGGTCGTGACCATGAGGGTGCGGATGCCTGCGGCGTGGAACTCGGCGTGGATGCTGGGTGCGCGCAGCAGCTCCGGGTCGTTCAGCAGCTGGATCGTTCCGTCGGCGAGACGGCAGTAGTTGCCGGGGATGCCGTGCACCGCCGGCGCGACACCGGTGACGATCGAGATGTTGTTGGGGTTCGTCAGGCTCGGCATCTCCGATGCGCCGCGGCGGTACTCGCCGCCGTTGCGCAGCAGCTGCGCCAGTCGTGGCATCAGGTCGCGCTCGAGCGCGTCGTCGAAGTAGGCCGGGTCGCCCCCGTCCACGGTGAACACGACGGTCCGCTGTTCCGGGACGCGGTAGTCGCGGTCGTTGACGGTGATGGTGGTCATGCTGGTTCGCCTTCGTTCAGGAGCTCGAGGAAGAGTTCCTCGACGCGGTTCAGGGGGTGGTTGGAGTGGCGGATGAGCGTGAGTGGTCGACGCTCCGGTTCCGGCAGGAGGTGTACTTCTGCGACTCGTCCGAGCGCGATCGCGTCCCGGGCGGCGACCGCGGGGACGCAGGCGACGCCGAGTCCGGCGGCGACGGCGTTGACGATGCCGGAGGTGCTCGCGATGCTGCTGGTGCGCGCCCGGGGGATGCGCCAACGGGCGAGGAGTTCGTCCTGGTAGCGCCTGGTGGTCGAGCCTGGTTCCCGGACGATGATGGTGTGCCCCCAGAGATCGTCCGGGTCGGCGTTCTGCCCGGCGAGAGGGTGGTCGCCGGCGACGATGACGATCTGCTCCTCGTGGGAGACCACGGTGCCGCTGATCGTCGGACGGTTCGTGGTCCCGGCGATCACGGCGAGCGGCAGGTCTCCGGCGAAGACGCGTCCGACGATGTCCTCCGTGTTCGACACGGCGAGTTCGACCGCGACGCCGTCGTGCATCCGGAGGAACTGACCGAGCCGTTCGGGGAGGTAGCGTTCACCAGCGGTGGCCGTCCCACCGACCCGCAGCGTCCCGCCCACCGGACGTCGCGCCAGCCGGTCGATCTCGTCGACGGCGCGCTCGGTCGCCGCGAGAATCGCCCGTGCGTGCCGCTCCAGGAGGCTGCCGGCTTCGGTCAGCCGGAGGTTCCTGCCGCTGCGGTCGATGAGCACGGCTCCCGCGTCACGTTCGAGTGCACGGAGCTGCCCGGAGACGGTGGACTGGCTCGACCCGGTGGCAGCGGCGGCGGCGGAGAAGCTGCCGGCGTCGATGATCGCGACGAACAGCTCGAGGTGCAGTGTCGAGAGCATCAGCGTCCGATCGTCCGGTCGAGGACCCGCTCATCGGCCTCGTCGTGCGCGTCGGTCGGTACGGCGTCGTGAGTGTCTGGGTCGTCGACCGCGTACGACGGCTGCTCGCCGCGCATGATCGCGGACGCCTCGCGGGCGTCGATCTCCCCTTCGAAGCGGGCGATAACGAGCCCGGCCACGGCGTTCCCGAGGGAGTTGACGACGGCCCGGCATTCGGACATGAACCGGTCGATGCCGAAGACGAGCATGACGCCGGCCACCGGGATGAGCGAGAACGAGGAGATCGTCGCGGTGAGCTGCACGAACCCGCCGCCCGTGACACCCGCGGTGCCCTTCGACGACAGCAGCATGACGCCGAGGAGGAGGAGCTGCTCCCCGAAGCTCAGGTGGATGTCCAGCGCTTGCGCGATGAACATCGACGCGAGCGTCAGGTACAGGCAGGACCCGTCGAGGTTGAAGGAGTACCCGGCACCGACGCTGATCCCGGCCGTTCCCTTCGACACGCCGACGCCGCGCAGCTTCCGGATGATGCCCGGGATCGCGATCTCCGACGAGGAAGCGCCGAGCGCGAGGACGATCTCCTCCTTGAGGTAGGCGAAGACGCGGAGCGGGTTGAAGCGCGCCATCAGCAGGACCCCGCCGAGGACGATCAGGACGAACAGCGCGGCAGTGCCGTAGAAGGTGGCGATGAGCTTCAGGAGCGCGCCGATGGTCGCGGCTCCGAAGCTGCCGGTCGTGTAGGCCATCGCGCCGAAGACGCCGACCGGCGCGGCGTACGTGACGAACCGGACGACGGTGAACAGCACGGTCGAGATCCGGTCGATCCCGCGAGTGATCGGACGTGCCCGTTCACCGAGTGCAGCGACCGCCACCCCGAACAGGACAGCGAACACCAGGACCTGCAGGACGGCGCCGTCTGCGAAGCTCGCGATGATGTTGCTCGGTACCGCCTGCAGCAGGTAGTCGGTCCCGGACAGCGACTTCGCGGCCTCCACCTTCGCCGCCGCGTCCTCGGTGATCGAGAGGCTCGACGGGTCGATGTGCAGACCCGCACCCGGCCTGACGAGGTTGACGATGCCGAGGGCGAAGACCAGTGCGACCGTGGTGATCGCCTCGAAGTACAGGATCGAACGGAGCGCGACGCGGCCGACCGAACGCAGGCTCGCCACAGCGCCGATGCCGCTCACGACCATGCAGAACACGATCGGACCGAGGACCATCGTCAACAGGCTTACGAACGCCTCGCCGAGCGGCTCGAGCGATCGGCCGAACTCGGGAGCGACCAGGCCGGTCACCGCCCCGGCGACCAGGCCGGCCAGGATCCAGACCTGCAGGTTCTTGAACCGCCGTCGAGCCGGACGGGAAGTGAGCGAGCGTGAGGACATGAGCGGCTTCCTGTCAGGCGGCGGAGTCGATGTCGGCGGACCGCGACCTGTCGAGACTGCGTACTTCCGCCGAACCCTCGGTGGAACGGTGATGTACGGGAGATGAACACGAGCGCACCCCCTCCTCGCCGCCCGATACACCCCATCGGATTTCCGCAACGAGAGGAGGGTGTCGGAGCCTTCGGCACGAACCTCGGGCGATGCCCCATGCTGACGCCGTGGATCACAGCATCGTCACCGAGCGCGCCACGTCTCGGTATGGCACTCGATCGGTCACCTCCGCCAGGGCACCGGATCGGGCATCGTGCTGGTGCAAGGGGCGATGGCTGACGTCCACGCTCATCGGGATCTCGACCTTGCCCTGTCTTCCTCGTTCACGGTCATCACCGGCGAACGGCGGCCGCGGGATCAGTCCGCGCCCATTCACCACCGACCACACCGCCGCTCGCGTTGTCGAAGACCTCGACGCAGTCATGACCGCGACCGGCGCGAGGAACCTGTTCGGACTCAGCTCCGGCGCTGTGATCGCTCTGGAGCCACCCGCATCCTGTCGAAGGTGGAGCAGCTCGCGGTCTACGAGCCCCCGTTCTACCGGGACGGCATCTACCACGACGGCATCCGCCAACTCAACGTCGAGATCGAGCGCGGACAGTTCGGGGCCGCACTCATCGGTGCGCTCATCGTTGCGGGGACCGCGCCTGGCTCTCGGCCACGTATGGTCGTCCCGAAGTCCTTCGTTGCGACGATTCCTTGAAAGCACCGATGGGCTACCGAGACTGTTTCCTGCGATAGTTCGCCTTCGAGTCGTCCGGCCTAGCGCTGGGGGACGGCTCGATCGGTTCGTCCTCGGGCCGACCCGCGTACCACTCGTGGAACTCGGAGCATCGACCGTCCGTGTCAAAGCGGAGGAACCAGATGTTGTCGTAGGCAGTCGCCACTTCGTCACTTCCGTCAGCGTAGAAAACGGTACGCCCGTGCGTGACAGCGGTGTCTCGGTCCAAGCTCACCGGGCGGTAGCGGGCATCGAATCGTTCTCCAACGAAGGCGCCACGTTCCGCCATCCACTCCGCGACGATCGCGTCCCGGCCCATCGCGCGGATCTCGAACGGGTAGTGCCACACAGCGTCCTCGGACCACAGCTCGGCGATGGCGTCGGGGTCGTACGACTGCCACGCGGCGACGTACGCGTCGAGCCACCGCTGCACAGCTGATTTGTTGACGTCGCTGGCGGACTTCGTCGACAGCCTGTGCCACGTTGGCTCATCGAGCAAAGAAGTCATCGTGCGAGTGTACGAGCGACTGCACCCTGGACACGCCCGTCAGCCGATCCGCAAGCGGACTCGGCAACAGCGAGGACGCGCGTCGATGGCCTCTACCTCGGCCTTCTCATCGCTGGGGTGGTCCGGCTCGTGACCGTCCGCGGCCGACGGCGATCCTGCTATATGCACCCTCGCCCCTCTTCGTGCTCGCTGCACAGGCTACTGGCGCACCTCGATGGGGGTCGCCTTCGCTATGCCGGGGCCCTCAGGCTGCTGGCCCCGTGCCTGATCCATCAGGGGCTTAGTATCTCGAGGACGGCGAGTATTGCGAGGAACACACCCGCGACGCACGTGAGTAGGCCAGCCATCGTCACCAGCTGCGCGAACGCACGGACCGCTCCCTCCGCGCGGAAACGATCCATGGCGGATGCGGCGAGCAGCGTCGCGGCAAAAGCCAAGGGCAGAGTCGCCGACCAGACCAAGGCGAAAACTTGACGCGCTGCCCAGACGTCTGCGGGATGCGAATGCAGGACGCCGCGAAGGCGCTCGGGATCGCGTTCCCACGCGGCATCGATAGGAGCTAGATGCAGGTGGGCGAGGACGCAGGCGAGGATCTGCGCGCCGAGCAGGGCGAGCGCCACGCTTGGCAGGATCCAGGTCAGCCTCGAGGCGCCGCGCTCCCTCGGACTTTGCGAGGCGCCCACTTCTCGAGGAACCGGCCGAGGTAGACGTACGAGCCGCCGGAGCAGTCCCCTCCGAGTTGGAGCCACTGATCTGGGCCGACTTCCGCGGCGCGGTGCCCTTCGTGGTCGGTGGGCGGCTTGTCGGACCAGTCGTGTCGTTCGGGGTAGTCGGATGGTGTGCGCGGAACGAAGCCGTCGGCCTCGGCTGCGTCGAACACCTGCTGCGCCTCTGGTACGCACGCCACCGCCGACGCTTCGGACGCCTTGCTGAGGTCTCGGCTCGCCAAGGAGACAACTCGTGTTCCTGCCGGGAGGGTGATCCCGACCATTTGCTGGATGGCAGAACGCGAGAACCGACTGCAGTCACCGCTGAGCACGCTGCAGATGCTGCCCTCCGACGTTCCCGAGGGCCCGATCGCGTGCTGAGCCGCAGCGCCGACCGCAGTAACCGCGCTCACCACGATCGCGCCCGCCAGGATCAGCAGGCCGGCGAGCGTGGCGAGCAGTCGCGCCAGACTCGGACTCCGTACGTCTTCCACCGCGCCACCGTAAGCAGACGACTCGTTAGCGACCACGAGGCGTCGCGCGCATGTGCCGAATGGAGTACGACGACCGGTGCCCTCAGCTCACGCCTACCCAGACGGATCCTGACGACGACGTGTTGCTCGGATCGACACCAGGATGTCCACGCCCCAGCACACGACGCCGAGGAGGATCAGCGCGCCGCTGAGCCAGGACGTTGCCCCGGAGAACCAGTCGGCCGCGATGAAGCTGAGGCCGGTCAGAACGAGTCCGCCGCTCACCACGTCGAGCAGAACGTGGGTCCAGGTCGGCCCGGGTCCTTCGAGGCCCATGACCTGTCGAGGCGTGCGCACGGCGCTGCAGGAGGTCAGGTCACTCGGCGAGTGTCGCGATGGCGTGCGCCCAGGGGAAGTGCTTGTTCGTACCGAGGTCGCCGATGGTCTTGATCCCGAATGCCGCCTGCAGGTGCTCGGCGTCGGCGTCGGTCACGGCCTGCAACGCCGAGACCGGCAGCTTCGCCAGGTCATCGACCGGGGTGTTCTCGTGCGCCTTGTCAAGCTTGTCCGTGATGCCAGCCATGACCGTCTCCCTCGTCGATTGCGCGGCACGAAGCGACGCCGCTTCGATCGGAAGCTACTCCGGACTCGAGCGCCCGTCACCGCCATCTGACCATTGGTCTCCGCCCGGCCACCGGTGTGTCACTCGCTCTTGGCAGACCATGCGCATGAACGCCTACAGCGTTACCGCGGCAGCGGCGCGCAGCTGAACCCGAGCGGCCCCCGGGCCGGCAAATCGCCACACGCCACGGTCCAGACGGCAAATAACACCAGGCGCTGTAGGGCTTCCAACGCGAGGCAAGCGATCTCTCGATAACCGATCGGCTACCGGACCGCACCGACAATCGGAGGCTCGCTATTTCAGGTTGAGCATGCGGTTGAGCATCCTGTCCATCGTTCGGTCGCTGAGCAGTCGCGTGAGCATGGCCGTGATGCGGGTGCCTCTGCCGACGCCGTAGCGCGGCTTCGGCGTCGAGCGTGCGATGGCGGCGACAATGACCTCGGCAGCTGTGGCCGCGGAAACCCCGCCGCTGCTCCATTTCGCGGAGGTCTCCGCGACTGCGTGGAGGAGGCCGCCGTAGCGCTCGTGCTGCTCGGAGTTCATCGTGCTGGTGTGCTCGTTGGTGGCGGCGGCACCCTCCGCCCACCCGTCGGTCTTGATCGCCGCGGGTTGGACCACGATGACGCGCACGCCTGTTCGAGCCAGTTCGCGGCGAAGAATGTCGCTGTAGGTCTCGAGTGCTGCCTTTGCGACGGCGTATGGCCCGAACGACGGACCGGCGAGGACGGCCGCCATCGATGAGACGTTGACGATCCTGGAATCGCCCGACCGGACGAGCGCGGGCGTGAGCGCGGAAGTCAGGGCGACGTGGCCGAAGAAGTTCGTCTCGAAATTTGAGCGCCATGCCGGCATGGGAACGATCTCGGCGGGAGCGTTGAGCGCGACGGCCGCGTTGTTCACCAGGGCACCGAGTCGTCGTCCCTGCGGATCGTTCTCGACGCGTTCGACGAGTCGGTCGATGTCGGCATGCTGGGTGATGTCGAGCAGAGCCGCCTCCACACCCGCTTGCGCGAACCGGTCGACGTCTGCGGGCTTCCGAACACCGGCGATGACGTGGAACCCCCGTGCCGTGAGCCGGTGCACTGTAGCGGCCCCGACCCCGCGCGCCGCGCCGGTGACGACGGCGATTTTTTGTTCCGACACGAGCACCTCATTCGTAAACGGACCATGCGGTCCGTTTGCCACTCTGACAGAAGCGGACCGGGTGGTCAAGTTGTGTAGGGTGTCGACATGCCCACGGCCGAACGAACCCTGCGGGCCGATGCTGTGCGCAATCGTCGAGCACTGTTGGACGCGGCAGAGCAGCTCACCGCGGAGCGTGGTTTCGATGTCGCTGTCGCGGACATCACCGTCCGAGCGGGCGTCGGGAAAGGGACCTTCTTCCGGCATTTCGCGAGCAAGGGCGACCTGTTCGCCGCCCTCGTTGCGGACCAGGTCGACGAGCTCGACGGAATCGGGCGGGGATTGCTCGAAGCCTCGGACTCCGGCGATGGGCTCCTGGCGTTCATGGCCGCCGCGTCGGAACGCCGCCAGGAACAGCAGGTCGAGTTCTTGATGAGGGCCGGCGATGAGAACGCGCGGCTCCGCGAGCAGCGAGACCGACTCTTCACGACGATCGAGGCGCTTGTCGAGCGGGCACAGGCCGACGGGAACGTGCGTCTCGATGTGATCGCCGTGGACGTGGCGGCTCTCATGTGTGCGCCGTCGCACGCTGTCGCGCTTCTGGGCAACGCTCAGCCGGACCTCTGGCGGCGCTACCTCGACCTGATCTTCGACGGGCTCCGGCCAGACGGCGCTCACCCACTGCACGACGCCGGATAGCCGACCGCGCGTCTCGTGGTAACCCTTGCGTGCTGGATCGTGGAGGGCGTTCTGAGCAGTCGGACGACGGACAGCGGACCGTCTCAGTAGACGATCCTCAGCCGGACACCTTGGATCAGGACGAAATTGTCGATCCGTGCAGCTGCTCCATCGTCGTGTCTCCCGATACGACGCGAAGCGACGCCAGCGCACCGACGATGCGGCGGTCAGCGCTCGTCGGTTGTTGAGTGTCGGAACGTGAGGAGGGCGCTGATGATGGCGCCGAGGACGAGGAGGCCGGTCGCTGCGGTGAGCGCGGAACCGGTACGTGCGACGACGGCTGCGGTCCCGGTGCCGGCTGCGGTGGCGGTGCTGATCGCGACGAGGACCGCCAGGCCGAGGGAGCTGCCGAGCTGGTGCGCAGTGTTCACCAGCCCTGACGCGGCGCCGGCGTCGCTGCTGGTTGCGCCGTGAATGCCGAAGCTGGTCAACGGAGCGAACGCCAAGCCCTGCCCGGCACCGATGATGATCATCGGCAGGGCCACGCTGGCGAGGTAGGTGGAGTCGGCCTGCACCTGCGCCAGCCACCACATGCCGATTCCGGTGAGGACGACGCCGGCGAGGAGCACCCACGCGGCCGGCATCCGGTGCAGCAGGCGCGGAACCGCGATCGCGACGGCGAAGTTGACGACGCTCATCGGCAGGAACCCCAGTCCCGCCTGCAGCGGCGACCAGCCGAACACTTCCTGCACGAACTGGGTGGTGAAGAAGAAGAACCCCATCATCGCGCCGAGGTAGAGGAACCGGATCGCGTACGCGCTGGACCGGGTGCGGCTGCGGAAGAGCCGCAGCGGCATGATCGGCTGCTCCGCCTTCCACTCGTTCAGGACGAGGACGGCTAGCAGGACCACACCAAGCGCGATCGCGGTGATGGTGACCGGGGAGCCCCACCCGCGGGTGGAGGACTCGATGACGCCGAAGATCAGCGCGCCCATGCCGGCGGTCGCGGTCACGGCGCCGACGATGTCGAACCGGCCGGGCGCGCGCTTGGTTTCCACTAGGTAGCGGCTGCCGAGGATCAGCATGAGCACACCGATCGGGAGGTTGAGGTAGAAGCCGGCGCGCCAGGACACGAGGTCGGCGAGGACTCCACCGACGACCATGCCGAGGCTTGCGCCGATGCCCGCGACGGCGGAGTACAGCGCGACGGCGCGGGCACGCTCCCGGCCGGCTTCGAAGGTGCTCGTGATCAGCGACAGCGCGGTGGGCGCGAGGATCGCGGAGCCGATGCCCTGCAGGGCACGCGCGGCGATCATCCACCAGCCTGCGGGAGACGCGCCGACCAGGCCAGAGGCGAGCGTGAAGAGCACGAGGCCGATGATGAACATGCGGCGCCGGCCGAGGATGTCGCCGGCGCGAGCGCCGAGCAGGAGCGCCCCGCCGAAGGTGAGCGTGTAGGCGTCCTGCACCCACGTCAGCCCGGTCTGGGTGAAGTGCATGCTGCGCTGGATCGTGGGCAACCCGGTGAAGATGATCGAGTTGTCGAGGATCAGCATGAAGTAGCTGACCAGGATGATCGCGAGGATCGCGGTCTTGTGGACGGCGGTCCGGTTCGTGCCGGTGCTCGGCTGCAGGGTGTCGGTGCTCACACCACGATGGAAGCCCTGATCGGCAGCCGCTGACAGGGGCTGTCATCCCCTGTTCCAGCGCTACTACCCTCTCTGTCCGACTCCGGCCGAAGGCGCATCGAAGGCCCGCCGCCAAACGGCGTCGGGCCTTCGGTGCGCGGCGGTGTTACGGGCGGACGAGGACCTTGAGTGCTTCACGGTCGGCCATTGCCTGGTACCCGGCGGGCACACCGTCGAGGTCGACGGCGCGGTCGAAGACCTTGCCGGGCTCGATCGAACCGTCGAGGACCTGCGGCAGCAGCTCGGGGATGTAGGCCCGGGCCGGTGCGACGCCGCCGGTGAGGGTGACGTTGCGCATGAACTCGCCGAAGCCGAACGGGACTTCTTCGAACTGCGGGGCGCCGACGCGGCTGATGACGCCGCCGTCGCGGACGACCGCGAACGCGGTCTCGAGCGCCGGCTTCAGGCCGACCGCTTCGAGGACGACGTGGGTGCCGTCACCGCCGGTGAACTCCTTGACCTTCGCAACGCCCTCGTCGCCGCGCTCGGCGACGACGTCGGTGGCGCCGAACTCGCGGCCGAGGTCGGTGCGGGACTGGTGGCGGCCCATCAGGATGATCCGGTCGGCGCCGAGGATCTTCGCCGAGAGCACTGCGGACAGGCCCACAGCGCCGTCACCGATGACGGTGACGGTCTTGCCCGGGGCGACGCCACCGGTCTTCGCGGCGTGGTAGCCGGTCGACATGACGTCGGAGAGGCTCAGCAGCGAGGGGATGAGGGCTTCGTCGAACCCGGCGGGGACGACGACGAGGGTGCCGTCGGCCTGCGGGACGCGAACCTGCTCGCCCTGGCCGCCGTCGACGCCGTCGGAGCCCCAGTGCGCTCCGTGACGGCAGGAGGTCTGCAGGCCCTCCTGGCAGAACTCGCACGTGCCGTCGGAGGCGACGAACGGTGCGATGACGAAGTCACCGACCTTGACGTCGGTGACGTCCGCGCCGACCTCGGTGACGGTGCCGACGAACTCGTGGCCCATCCGGGCACCCTCGTCGGACTGCTTCATCGACCCGTACGGCCAGAGGTCGCTGCCGCAGATGCAGCCGGCGACGATCTTGACGATCGCGTCGGTGGGTTCGGTGATGGTGGGGTTCGGGACGGTCTCGACGCGGACGTCGCCCGCGCCGTACATCAGTGTGGCTCGCACGTGGAGCTCCTTTCGTGGATGCTCCTAGCCAACGTCCTCACGCGCGGGCGCGGGAGGTGCTGCTCTTCCGGGTACCAGCAACCCCTGCTCCAGCCCAGTGCTGCGTCGTAGCGTGGTCCCATGGACAGCACATCCGAGGTCCGCGACTTCCTCCGGACCCGCCGCGAACGCATCACGCCGCAGCAGGCCGGCCTGCCGGACTTCGGCGGTTCCCGCCGGGTGAAGGGCCTGCGGCGTGAGGAGCTGGCGTTGATCAGCGGGATGAGCGTCGACTACTACATCCGCCTCGAGCGCGGGAACCTCACCGGCGTCTCCGAGAGCGTCCTGGAGTCCCTGTCTCGCGCGCTCCGACTGGATGACGCCGAGCACGCGCACCTGTTCGACCTCGCCCGGGCGCAGAACGCCTCCGCGACGACGCGTCGGAAGACCCCGACCTCACGGGTCCGACCCAACGTGCAGCGGATGCTCGACAGCATGACCGTGCCCGCGTGGGTCCGGAACGGCCGCTCCGACTTCCTCGCCGGCAACAGCCTCGCCCGTGCCCTGTACGCGCCGCTGTTCCTCGAGCCCGCGGGGACGCCGAACACGGCCCGGTTCGCGTTCCTCGACCCGCGCGGCAAGGACTTCTGGGTCGACTGGGACAGCGTCGCGGCGGACATGGTCGCCGTCCTCCGTGCCGAGGCCGCCCGCAGCCCGTACGACAAGGGCCTGACCGACCTGATCGGGGAGCTCTCCACCCGCAGCGACGTGTTCCGGCAGCTGTGGGCTGCGCACAGCGTGATGCGGCACCTCAACGGCGCCAAGCGGATGCACCACCCCGAGGTCGGCGAACTCGACCTCACCTACGAGGCGATGGAACTCTCCACCGACGTCGGCCTCACGCTCATCGTGTACGGCACCGAACCGGGCTCCCCGTCCGAGGAACGGCTGCGACTGCTGGCGAGCCTCACGGCCACCACGGAAGCCGCCGAGCGGCAGGACGCGTAGACAACGAGAGGAGGGCCGGTGCACTGCACCGGCCGTCCTCTCGTTCACGTACACCTTCACCAGGTCGTTGCGATCATCCGCGTCGCCACCTGCCGCCGGACGTCGACGTCGATCCGTAGTTGCAGCGGCCACTGCCCGCGTCCGCCCCAGATCGTGGCGTCGGTCCGGGTGCGGACCGTCACCGCATCACCGTCCGGGCTGGCAACGAGGTCGACGTCGACGATGCGGTGGTACTGCATGTCGGCGGTGTCGATCGCAGCGAGCCAATCCGAGTGGGACTGCACGAAGCCGGTCATGTGCGTCAACGTGAACGACTCCGCCAGGACGTCGCTCAGCGTGTCCGTGTCAGCGGAGACCATCGCGGCGCGGATCACATCCCACACCGCGGTGGCGGTCGTCGGGGTACTCACGTCGCCTCAGACCGCGTCAAGCTCGCGCTGGACGTGCCGAGGCTCCCGGTCGACCGGCTGGTTGTCCTGGTCGCGGACACCGTCCATCCCACTGTCTGCGTCGAGTTCGGCGAACACCGGGCCGAGGTCGGCCTGTTCGGGGCCACGCTCGGCGACGAGCTCGAGGGTCTTGTGGTCCGCCGACGGGGTGGTCAATGCGTCGACGAGGACGCGGGCGATCTGGTGGCGGGCGATGACGCCGTCGGCGGGGCTGCCGGCGTGCCGGGTGTCGCCTTGCAGGAAGGTGATCTGCAGCTGGTCGGCGTTGTTGTAGTCGAACCAGCCCGGCCGGACGATCGTGTACCGGTTGCCGCTGGCGCGGACGAGCCGTTCGCTGCGGCGCTTCCAGTCGTGCGTGGTCCCGCGGACGGTGACCCCGATGCTGGTCATCAGCGCGATCCGCGCCGGCCGGCCGTCGAGGACCTGCAGGATGTTCCGGACCGCACCGTAGTCGACCGCTTCGGCGTCGCTGCTGCCGTACGCGGCGCCCTGCGTGAAGACGACCGCGTCGATCCCGACGACGGCATCGACCAGTGTCTCGGCATGGGTGAGGTCGCCGACGACGAGTTCCGCGGCCGGGTCGAGCCGCCCCCCCCCCGGCCGGGGCCGCCCCCCCCCCCCCCCCCCGCCGGGGTTTAACAAAGACCCCCGCCCACCCCCCGGGGGCCGGGCTGGGGGGCGGCCCCCGCCCCCCCGGCCCCCGGCCGGGCCCCCCCGCCCCGCGCGGGCCGGGTCCCGCACCAACGCCCGCACCGTGTGCCCCTGGCGCACCGCTTCGGCGACGACGTGGCGGCCGACGCTGCCGGTGGCACCGACGACGAGGACGGTCAGCTGCTCGCTCATCGGCGTCGCGCCGTCGCGGTGAGCGTGTGCTGCCCGTAGCTGTTGTCGTCCGGGTTGATGGTGACGCCCGGGGCGACGATCGCGTCGATGGCGTCGAGGATCTCCATCGACAGGGTCACGTCTGCGGCGGTGATCTGGGACTCGAGCTGCTCCATCGTGCGCGGTCCGATGATCGCGGACGTGACCCCCGGGTGGTTGATCGCCCACGCGATCGACATGTCGATCAGGGTCAGGTCGTTCGCCTCAGCGAGCCGCGCGAGATCCTCGACGACGTCCAGCTTGCGCTGGTTCGCCGGCGTCGACATGTCGAACCGTGCCGACGGACGTGCCGCGGATGTCGGCTTCCCCGGCTGGTCCTTCCGCCACCGTCCGGTCAGCCAGCCGCCCGCGAGCGGGCTGTAGACCAGGGTGCCCATCCCGTAGCGCTGCACGGTCGGGAGGACGTCCTCCTCGATGCCGCGGACGAGGATCGAGTACGGCGGCTGCTCGGTGCGGAACCGCTCGTAGCCGCGCCGCTCGGACACGACCTGCGCCTCGACGATCTCGCTGCCGGCGTACGACGACGACCCGATGGTGCGGACCTTGCCCTGACGGACGAGATCGGTCAGCGCGCTGAGGGTCTCCTCGACGTCCATCGTCGGCGAGGGACGGTGCACCTGGTACAGGTCGATGTAGTCCGTGCCGAGACGGCGGAGGGAGTTCTCCACCTCCTGCATGATCCAGCGGCGCGAGCCGCCGGAGTGGTTCGGTGCGTCGTCCATCGGCATGAAGAACTTCGTGGCGAGCACGACGTCGTCGCGGCGCCCCTGGAGTGCCTTCCCGACGATCTCCTCGGACGCACCCGACGAGTACACGTCGGCGGTGTCGACGAAGTTGATGCCGGCGTCGAGCGCTCGGTGGATGATCCGGATCGAGTCGTCGACGTCCTCGTTGCCCCACGGTCCGAACATCATCGTCCCGAGCGCGAGGGGGCTGACCTGGACGCCGGTGCGTCCGAGTTGGCGGTACTCCATGCTTTCCTCTCCGCGGCCACCACCCGGCGGCCGATGCACTTCACGCTACGGACGGGCGTACCAGCGGAGGAGGTAAGAACATCCCCTGTCACCGCACCAAGCCCGGTCGTACCGTCGAAGCCATGCCAGCGAACTCAGCCGCTCAGCGTGAGCACGACCAGCTCTTCCCGAACCGCACGTCGACCTTCGCCCAGACCGACCCCGGGTTCGTCGCGTACTTCGATGACTTCGCCTTCGACGAAACCCTCCGTGACGTTTCAATCACCCGGCCTGACCGGCTCCTCGTCCAGCTCGGCGCGACGATCGCGGTCGGCGCGCAGACCGAGTTCCGCGTCCTCCTCGGCGCAGCGCTCGACAACGACGTCACCCCCGTCGAGGTCAAGGAGGTCGTCTACCAGGCCGTCGCCTACGTCGGCGTCGCCCGCACCATCGACTTCCTCACCATCACCAACGACGTCCTCCTCGAGCGCGGTGTTGCGTTGCCACTGCCCGAGCAGAGCACCACGTCGCCGGCGACGCGGATGGAGCACGGCCGCGACGTGCAGGGGCAGATCGTCGGCGCTGACCGCGTCGACAGCATGTACGACAACGCGCCCGCCGACACCGTCCACTTCCAACGGTTCCTCTCTGGCAACTGCTTCGGCGACACCGTCGCCCGCGACGGGCTCAGCCTCCGAACCCGCGAACTCCTGACCTTCGCGATGCTCGTCGCGCTCGGCGGCGCCGACGCACAGGTCCGCGGCCACGTCGCCGGCAACCTCACCGTCGGCAACACCCGCAAGGATCTCCTCGACGTCCTCACCGTCCTCGTCCCGTTCATCGGGTACCCCCGCACCCTCAACGGCCTCGCCGTCGTCAACGACGCCGCCCCCGCAGACCCCACGAAGGAGCCCACCGCATGACCGACACCAGCTTCGACCAGCCCTTCCCCCTCGGAGAGAAGAACGACGCGTTCGCGCAGTACTTCACCGGGCAGAGCTACCTCGCACCCCTCACCGACGGCGGCACCGTCACCGTCAGCAACGTCACCTTCGAGCCCGCCTGCCGGAACAACTGGCACATCCACCACGGCTCAGACGGCGGCGGCGACCAGATCCTGCTGTGCACCGCCGGATCCGGCTGGTACCAAGCCGACGGCACCGACCCCATCAGCATGACCCCCGGCACCACAATCCGCGTCCCTGCTGGCACCAAGCACTGGCACGGCGCGAAAGCCGACTCCTGGTTCTCGCACATCGCGTTCATCACCCCCGGCGCCGACGCCCGCAACGAGTGGCTCGAGCCCGTCGACGATGGAAAGTACGGGCAGCTGCCGGACACCTCAGCAGCGTAGGCACGACATGTAGCGATGGCATGTCGGGGCCCCCGCAGCCTGAGCCGCGGATCGCCGCACGTGTACCCCTGGAACACCTCCCTGCCGAGGCGCTGGCCGCTCCGACATCGAGCAAGCGTGCGAAGGAGACAAGCAATCGGCGCTGGTGTGAGCGTCGTCACAAAGTGTCGCGTCTCACCGCATGATGCCGCGGATTGCAGCCTGGCTGTCGCCTCACTTTTGCAGAGCTTCTCGTCGCCTGCAGTAAGGCCCCGGTCAGAGGGAGAATTGTCAACACGCTCCTCAGCTATCCCTGTTGCAGGTGCCGGGCTGATGAGGGTTGAGGTCCCGTGTCTCGGTGCTTGACCGAACTGCGCCTCGCGAGCTTCGTCTCGCCACGACCCGCTTCCACCCAGACAGCGTCAGGAGTCATGCTCGAAGCGACTCCGTCGTCGCGACGAATGGCGTGTCCGGAAGCTGAACCAGGCTTATAGCGGCAGCGGCTGCTCAAGCTCACGTACCTCTGTCCCTCGCGCCGCCTCGTCCAACGAGAACGGCTGCGGCGGCACCCAACGACCCAAACGACGATGACTCATGAGGTGAAGTGTGAGAGGAGGCACCGGCGTATGCGGCGCGGCCGGATAAGGCACGGGCAACGAGACCGGTAGCGGACCACCTATGTGAAACCGGGCTCCTCAGGTGGACGCAACTCGGTAGGTCTGAGCAGTTTGGACGTGGAGCGACCGGCCGACGACCGCTATCGGACGTCAACTCGAAGTCCCTGAAGGCTCTTCGCAGCGACGATCGAACAACGACCAGCCATGCCGTAGTAGTCCGTAGGACGCTAAAAATGGCTCGGCCAGTCGCTCTGGACTCCCAGGCGCAGTCCCTTCGCCGACGCCCGTGCGGCGATCGGCTGGCCCGAAGTTCGTTCGCTGAAGCAGTGACCAGCCAAGAACGTGCGCGTCAGCGCTCATCTCGCGCCAGACACGACGCGTTGCGTCGCGCTTCGAGGCTTCCAGAAACACATGATCAGCGGCGAGTCCGATCACGTCAGTGAGGTTGAGAACCGCGTTTGTCGACCTGACCGAGGCGACGTCACCCTGACGCTCATTCAACCATGACTGCTGGTCAGCGAGCCGGACGCGATCTTCTGTCTCAAGCTGCGTGTCACCGAGAAACCTGTAGTACTTATCCATCTGCACGTACATCTCAGACAGGATCATCAAGCCTCGCTCGCGGCGAGCAGGCCGATCTTCGGGCGTTAGGATCCAGACAGCCTGCGATGCGCCGACCAGCGCCCCTCGAAGCACAGTGAAATGCGACGATGGATACAGCTGCCTCGCTTTGACGCCGTCAAGCGCAAGGCGCAGATGCTCACCGGCCGCGATCAGGGACATCCGTGCGAGCTGGCTGATTGGCATGCGCGGGAAGACTTCATCATCCAGCGCTAGCTCGCTTCCTCGTTCCGGCTCTTCCAGGCGCCGGGCTCTTAACCTCCATCGATCGAGGCTCGGCTCGGAACCAAGCATCTGCGTCAGAGCTGCTCGTTGCGCCTCAGAAACCGCCACGAGTGGCACCGTAGCAACACGAGGGCAGACGCGCCCTTCTGCGTCGTTCCGGCAACCGACCGGCTGCCGGGCACGCATTGCGCCCCACTCCGGGCGATGTCGTTGGTGACCGGCATAGTGCAAATGTGGGATCGCAAGCAGGGGACGCCGAGGCGTACGAACGCACGGAATGGCAGCTCGAGCTCGTGAGTGCGATCGAGGCGCAGTTCGGTGGGCGGATGCACCACAACCTCGCTGCCCCTGGCTCTGACCTCGCAGCTGACGGCGAAGTTCTGGCTCCGTTTCACACTTCCCACCTGATCGGTCACGCGCTGTCGCTGTCCCTCGACGCGCTTCGGTCAACACGCCTGCTGCTGACCGATTCCAGCACTGGTGGCCTGCAGTATCCGATGGCAGCGCACTACTCCATGCTCCGCACGGCTCTGGAGTCAGCCGCTCAGGCGGTGTGGTTGCTCGCACCCGCGGATGCCGAAGCGCGCCGTCGGCGTTCTCTGATCTGCCGCTGATCGGAGGTGAACTATGACGACGCCGCAGCGGTCGCTGCGTTGGCGGACGATCCGGACGACACCACGGAGGAACACCGAAGGAAAGTCAAGAATCTCAAGCGCAACCGACACGAGATCCGCGCCCGGAAGAAGCAGCTCCGCGAGGTCTCGGCAACGGCCGGATTTCCCGACTCCCCGTTCCAGCAGTCCTACCCGGGAACCGGGCCGTTAATCCGAGAGGCTGCATCAGCAACAGGTGTGAAGGAAAGCCTCGCCCGTGGGACGTGGCTGCTCGTGAGCGGGCTTACGCATCCGTCAGCGTCACGTAGCCTCATGCTTTCTACGGTCGAGCGCCTTGAGGATGACGGCGTTTCGCCAGTGGTGTCGGCTCGTTTCACGGTGAACCCCGCGGTGACCAACATGGCCCTCGATGCCGCCTTGAAGATGCACTTCGGTGCGCTCTCGTTCGCAGCCGACCGCGGCAACGTGCCGGACCTCCGCTGGCAGCCTCCAGCAGGGCTGGTTCTCCCACCACGTTTCCGCAACCTCTTCCGCCCGTAGGCGACGCGCCCACGGCACGGCACTCGACCCCGCCCGGCGTCGGGGTACTAGGACCGCCGGAAGGATCGGAGCCGAAGGCTATTCGAAACGACCAACGTCGATGACAGCGCCATCGCCGCGGCGGCGATGAGTGGGTTGAGCAGGCCCGCTGCAGCGAGTGGGATGGCGGCGATGTTGTACCCGAACGCCCAGACGAGGTTGATCCGGATGGTGCGGAGAGTGGCGCGGGAGAGCTGGACTGCGTCGACGACGGCACGGAGGTCCTCGCGGACGATGATGACGTCGGCGGCCTTCATAGCGATGTCGGTGCCCTGCACCACCGCGACCCCGAGGGTTGCGGTGGCGAGTGCGGCGGAGTCGTTGACGCCGTCGCCGACCATGGCGACGTGGTGCCCGTCCGCTTGCAGTCGGGCGACGCGTTCGGCTTTCTCGTCGGGCAGGACACGGGCGATGACCTCGTCAATGCCGACCTCCGCACCGACAGCGGCGGCTGTTGTCATTGAGTCTCCGGAGAGCAAGATGGTCCGGAGTCCAAGAGCGCGCAGCTGCGCGACGGCCTCAGTCGCGCCGGAGCGCAGGGTGTCTTGGACAGTGAGCGCTGCGGCCACCCCACCGTCGACGGCGAGGAGTACGACCGTCGCGCCGGATGCTTCGCGTTCCGTGACGATCGCGGCGACCCGTTCGTCGACGGTCACGCCCGCGGTCTTGAGCAGCTCGGACCGACCGATCGCGCACGTGCGGGCACCGACCGTACCGGCTGCGCCGAGTCCGGCGTGCGCGGTGAAGTCCGCGACCGGTTCGAGCGTGCCGAACCGGGCGCTGGCTGCGGTGGTGATCGCCTTCCCGATGGGGTGTTCGGATGCTGCTTCGAGGGCGCCGGCGAGGGCAAGAGCTGTGTCAGCGTCGGTGGTGAAGGTGTCGATGGCGGTGAGCGTCATCCGGCCGGTGGTGAGGGTGCCGGTCTTGTCGAGGACGACGGTGTCGATGCGGCCGCTGGCTTCGAGGGCGTCGGGGCCCTTGATGAGAACGCCGAGTTGGCCGCCACGGCCGACGCCGACCATGAGCGCGGTCGGCGTCGCCAGACCGAGTGCGCACGGGCAGGCGATGATGAGGACGGCGACGCCGTTCGCGATCGCGGTGCCGGCTTCGGCGCCGCTGATGAGCCAGCCGGCCGCGACGAGGGCCGCGATGCCGATCACGACGGGCACGAAGACGCTCGTGACCCGATCGACGGTGCGTTGCACGGCCGCCTTGCGGCGTTGGGCGTCGTCGGCGACGGCGGCCATCTGAGCGAGACGGGTGCGTGTGCCGACGGCGTCGGCTCGGATGATCAGCCTGCCGCCCTGCACGAGGGTTCCGCCGATGACAGCAGTCCCGGCGGTGGCCTCGACCGGCACGGACTCGCCGGTCATCGCGGACACGTCGAGGGTTGCCGCGCCGTCGGTGACGGTGCCGTCGACGGGGATCCTGCCGCCGGGGCGGACGACGACGAGGTCCTTCACCCGGACGGCGCTGAGTGGGACGGTGCGCTCTTCACCGCCCACGAGGAGTTGTGCTTCGGTGACGCCGAGGTCGCCGATGGCTTCGAGGACGTCGGCGGCGCGGCGGCGGCTGCGGCTTTCGAAGTAGCGTCCGGCGAGCTGGAAGGTGACCATACCGGCGGCGACGTCGAGGTAGATCGAGTCCGCCCCGGCGGGGGTCTTCCCGAACCCGAGCCAGTACCCGGGGGTGGTGGCGGGGTCGACGAGGAGGGTCCAGAGGGCCCAGCCGAAGGACACGACGGCGCCGAGGGACACGAGGGTGTCCATGCTGGTGCTGCGGTGCCGCAGCCCCCGAAGCGTGGCCTTGTGGAACGGCCATGCCGCCCACATCACGATCGGGACAGCGAGGAGCACGCAGAGCGCCTGCCAGCCCGGGAACCGCCAGGCCGGCACCAGGGCGAGGATGATCGTGATGTCGCACAGCGGGATCGTCAGCAGCGCCGCAACGGTGAGGCGGCGGCGAAGTGTCGTGGTGCGGGTCTCGGCGGCGCGGGCGGACCAGGCGTCATCGCCCGGGGTGTGGACGGCGGCGGTGTAGCCGGCGCGTTCGACCTGCGCGATCGCGGTCGCGGCGTCGCCGGGTCCGAGGCCGGCGACGGTGGCGCGTTCGGTGGCGAAGTTCACGGATGCGGTGACGCCGTCGAGTTTGCCGAGTTTACGTTCGATGGCGTTGGCGCAGGCGGAGCAGGTCATCCCGCCGATGTCGAGCTCGAGCCGCTGCTCAGTCTGCTGGTCGGTGCGGGATGGGATGGTGGTGGTCACGGCTGCTCCCGGTGATCGGTGACGGTCAGCGTCGGCCGGTCGTCGGCGCCCTCATGCTCGGATGCAGGCGCTGGGCCGGAGGATCGCCGCGCGGCGGGCTGCGGTAGGGCTGCGGCGTCGCGGGTGGTGAGTTTGTTGAGCATGGCGTTGTACTGCTCGTAGTCGTCGTCGAGGCCCCGGTCGGCGTGCCGGTCGATGCGCTTGGCCTGTCGGGTGTCTTGCTTGGCCCATTGGGTGACGAGAGCGATCACAACGACGATCAGCGGCAGCTCGCCGGCGGCCCAGGCAACCCCGCCGGCGACGTACTGGTCGTGGGCGAGGCTGCCGATCCACGGCACGTCGAGGTACCGGAAGTACGTGCCGGCGAGCAGGGTGTCGCTGGTCATGACGACGACGCCGAAGAACGCGTGGAACGGCATCGCTGCCAGCACCAGGCCGAGCTTGCCGATGTGCGGCAGGGGTCGGGGTGGCGCGTCGACGCCGATGATGAGGGCGTAGAAGACGTACCCGATGGCGAGGTAGTGCAGTGTCATCGCCTGGTGCGCCCAGTGGTACCGCATTGCCCAGTCGAAGAACGGGGTGAGGTAGATCGCGTAGTAGGACCCCACGAACACGGCGAGGACGTACATCGGGTTGTACGTGACGCGCAGCAGCTTCGAGTGCGTCAGCGCGACGAGCCACTCGTGGGGGCCGGCGAAGGCGTCGCGGCGGTGCGCGGTGGTGGCGCGGAGGAACAGGGTGATGGGGCCGCCGAGGACGAGGAGCAGTGGGCCGAGCATGTTCAGGCTCATGTGCAGGCCCATGTGCACCGCGAACGACGCTGACGAGTACGGGCCGACGCCGGATGAGGTGGTGATGATCACCGACACCCAGCCCAGCATCCACGCGCTCGTGCGTCCGGTCGACCAGTGATCTCCGCGCCTCCGGAGCCTGACGACAGCGGCCGCGTACGCGGCGATGCCGACGATCGACATGAGGAGGAAGAGGATGTTCACTCGGCCGGCCGTCCACAGCGTGATCGGGGTGAGTGGCGTGTTGACCTGGTAGCCGAGGAAGAGCTGCTGCCCGTCGGTGGGGACGAAGTACACCGGCGGTGGGATTCGCGCCATGACGACCCCGATGCCCACCGCGATGACGAGCACCGTCAGGAGCACGGCTGGTGCGGTGCGGGTGGCGAACCACGTTCGGCGCAGCAGGATCGGTCCGGTGACCGCGCCGACGAGGAGCAGCTGCGCGGCGAAGAGGATCCCGGTGGGTGCCCCCCAGGGCGGGGTGCCGGCGAGTTCGACGGCGGCGATGATGACGGACCCGGCGGTCCAGGTGATCCATGCGGTCACGGCGAGGATGCGGTGACGGCGGATCGTCGCGGTGCCGGGCCGGTTCGCCTGCCAGCGGCGTGTGAGGGCGGCGGTTGCGCCGATCCAGATGCCGAGTGCGGGGGTGGCAAACATGGCGGCGTCGCCGCCGAAGTCGTGGTTGGGGCCGACGAGGACCTGCGTGACGAGGACTGGTGCGAGGAGGCCGATGGTCCCGATGCCTGTCAGAAGGAGGGTGCTGACCCAGCTGCGGACGAGGTACGCGGCGACGAGGATCGTCACCGCGATGCAGGCGACGACGATCCACGCGCCCGGCAGGTAGCTGGCCTGCACGAGGTAGCCGATCGCGCCCGGGGTGAGGAGCTTCGTCAGCGGCTGGCCGCCCGCGTCTGCAGCGTCCACGGGAACCAGCAGGACCGCGGCGATCAGCCACACGGTGGCTGCGGGGCGGACCAGGCGGAGGTCGCGGAGGTTGTCGATGACCGTCCGGGAGCGGCGCGGCGTCAGGAACGCGGCAGCGGCAAGCCCGCCGACAGTGACGCCGCCCGTGATGTCGGCGGTGAGGCGGAGCAGGGCACTCAGCATCGAGGTGAGCATGCCCGGGTAGCCACGACTCAACCGGTCGTACGAGGACGACCCGAGCATCTCGACCGCGACCACGACGATGGCGACCGCGACGACAGCCCCGACCCACGGCAGTGCACGCAGCACCGTGCCCAGTCGGTCCGCGGCGACGACCGTCGACCGGTCGAGTGTGGCCTGGGTGTTAGGCACTGGCGAGCTCGTAACCCGCCTCGTCGACGGCTTCCGCGACTGCGGCAGCATCCGGCTGGGCTGCAGCGGTGACGACGACGAGGCCGGTTTCGGCGTCTGCGGTGACGGATTGGACGCCGGCGATCGCTTCGACTTCACCGGTGACGCGGCGTTCGCAGTGCTCGCAGGTCATCCCGACGACGTGGTACTCGAAGCGCTCCATACGTCCATTCTACAAAACGTAGAAGGGCGCGCGAGTCCTGCCCGAGAGTCAGGGTTAGCGGGACCGTGCGACCGGGGAAAGTTGGCGGCGATGCGGCCAGGTCGTGACGGGAGCGGCAGCCAGTCGCGCGGCGCGGAGCTCAAGGCCCGGGTTCGGGTCGATGCGGCCCATCAGGGTCAGCGCGTTGCAGACGGTCGCGGGCCCGCAGACGCGGGCTGCGGCGTCGTCGGCGACGAGTTCGATCAGCAGTGCGACGGTCTTCCGAAACTCTCGGGCGGTCCGGAGTCGGGGGAACGCGGCAGCATTCAGCGCTGCGACCCGGGCGATGAAGTCGTGTCGGCCGAGGACGTGAGCGCGTTCGTGCTCGATCACTGCGCGGACGCACGCCTCAGGCATGGCGTCCTCGACGCCGGTGGAGATCAGCACGCGGCCGTCAGCGGTCGAGCACGCGATCGGATCCGCTGTCTGCAGGTAGGCGATTTCTTGGCCGCCGATGCGCTCGGTGCGGACTGTGGAGCGGGCGACGAGGAGCGTCACGGCGACGTCGGTGCGGCGCTTCGCGGCTGAGATCGGTTCCGCGTTCGCGGCGAGGAGCGCGGCAACACCGCCGGCGACGCCGAGGCCGCACCAGGCGAAGAGACCTGCGGCGGGGGCACCGACGCCGTGGGCGTGCGTGTTCGTTGCCACGATGATGGCAGCGATGCCGACGCTCAGCAGCAGGGAGGTCGCAGCGATCATCAACGCACTCAGCCAGAGGCGGAGGGCGAGCTGCGGGCGGTGCAGCCACCAGGTTCCGCGGGTGAGGATGATCGGCGCGAGCAGCGTGACCACCACCGCGACCACCACGAGGGCGAGAACGGTGATCACGCCACCGATTCTCCCATCACGCGATCGCGCGGTCGACCCTGACTTCCGGCACTGACGAAGGCCGCCTTGTCGAGGGCGGCGCGCAGCACGTGCAAGTCCTCCGCTCCGAGTGCGCCGGTGAAGCGTTGCAGGACTGCGGTGCGGTCGCTGGACCGGTCGAGGACTTCCGTCATCGAATCCGCCGTCCGGGCCGGGTCCGCCTTCGTCGTCTGGTACGCCTTCGATGCCGGGTCCCGTTCGACGAGGCCCTTCTTCTCGAGCCGGGCAAGCACCGTCAACACCGTGGTCGAGGCCAGCGGGTCACCGTCCTCAGCGAGCGCGTCCCGGATCTGCCGACCGGTCTGCGGGGTGCCCTGCGCCCAGAGCAGCTGCAGCACGCTCGCCTCGAGGGAGCCGTGTGCCCGTCGAGGACTCATGAGCGCGCTCCGACCGTCTCAACCATGCGCTGATTCTACATAAAGTAGAAACCTGCTTCTACAACTTGTAGAGTGACGCCGCCCGCGCCGCTTTCGACGAGAGGTTCCCTTCGTGTCACACAGCCTGCCGCTGTCCGCGCTCCTCACGGTGCTGTTCACCGTGACAGCGCTCGGGTACCTTGGCTTCGCGTTCCGCCCCGGCAGCACCGGCATCTCGCGGGTGAGCGATGTCTTCCACGTGCTGATGAGCATCGCGATGCTGGCGATGCCGTGGTCGTGGGGGATGACGCTCGCGCCACCGACGCTCCAGATCATCGTGTTCGCCGTCGCGTCCCTGTTCTACCTCGTCCTCACCCTCGGTAACGGCCGGTACGGCAGCCACGAGCATCACGGGCCGGGCGGTTCGGGACGGCTGGTGCTGGGCTACCACGTGGTGATGATGGCAGCGATGGTCGTCATGGGCATGATGATGCTGCCGATGGCCGGCGGTGCGGCGATGTCGATGCCAGAGATGGACATGGGTTCCGGCGGGCGCAGCATGCACGGCTTCTGGTCCGGGTGGACACCGACCTCCTGGATCCTCGTCGTCGTGTTCGCGGCCGCGACCGTCTGGCTGCTGGTGCGGTTGATCGCTTCCGCCCGAGTCCGGCAACACCCCCTGGCGCGCCTGGACGGCGTGCTCTTGCTGCTGATGAGTGCCGGCATGGCGCTCGCGTTCATCCCCACGAGCTGAGGACCGAGAAGAGCCATGACCACCACCCACAACCGTCCCACCACCGTCCCCGCGACCGAGACCAACGCACCATCGTCTGCCCGGCCGCCGCGGAACCCGCAGCGTGGCTGGTTCGGTCAGTTCCTGCTGCGCCTGCACTTCTACGCCGGGCTCTTCATCGGACCGTTCATCCTCATCGCCGCGCTCTCCGGCGCCGCGTACGCGCTCGGTCCGACGATCGAGCAGGGCATGTACCGGCACGAGCTCACCGCC
Source organism: Microbacteriaceae bacterium PS02333 (assembly GCA_029959665.1). Taxonomy (GTDB): domain Bacteria; phylum Actinomycetota; class Actinomycetes; order Actinomycetales; family Microbacteriaceae; genus Curtobacterium; species Curtobacterium guangdongense. The sequence continues at coordinate 46,100 of JASCOI010000005.1, read as the reverse complement.
CCTTCGACTGCTGCCGCGAAGCCGCTCGCGGACCAGATCGACGCCGCGCAGGCCTACATCAGCAAACACCACCCCGAGGACACCATAACCGCGGTCCGCCCAGCGCCCCAGCAGGGCGCCACGACCCGGGTGATGTACGCCGAAGCGGGGCTGATGGACTCGCAGAACCGTGCGATCTTCGTCGACCCCGGTACCGCTGAGGTCCGCGGCGACCTCCTCGTCTACGGCACCTCCGGGGCGTTGCCGTTCCGCACCTGGGTCGACACGTTCCACCGGTCCCTGTTCCTCGGCGACATCGGCCGGCTCTACTCCGAGACCGCCGCGTCCTGGCTCGGTGTCGTCGCCCTGGCGGGTCTCGGCCTGTGGGTGATCCGGATCCGGAAGACGCGCGCCAAGCGCGACATGGTCAGTCCCGCACGTGGTGTCCGCGGCTACCGCAGGGTGTTCTCTTGGCACGCCTCCACCGGGGTGTGGCTACTCCTCGGGGCGCTGTTCCTCTCCGCGACGGGGATCACCTGGTCCCAGTACGGCGGCGGCAACGTCGACCAGCTCCGCAACGCGCTCAGCTGGGGCACCCCCGCCCTGACCACCACCCTCAGCGGGTCAGACACGGCAGCTGCCGGCGGTGAGCACGCCGCTCACCACGGCAGCAGCGCCACCGCGTCCGATGCGGAACCGGCGACCGTCACCCCGGCGCTGTTCGATGAGGTCCTAGCGGCGGCGAAGGGCGCGAACATCCACTCGTCCGAGCTGCAGATCAGCCCGCCGGCGGCCGCGGACCAGGCTTGGACGGTCGCGGAGATCAAGCGGTCCTACCCGACCGCGGTGAACTCCGTCGCGATCGACCCGCGGGACATGAGCGTGGTGTCCGAGACGAACTTCGACACCTTCTCCATCCCCGCCAAGCTCACCCGGTGGGGCATCGACACACACATGGGCACGATGTGGGGGCTGCCGAACCAGATCCTGCTGTTCGTCACCGCACTCGGCATCGCCGCGATGGTCGTCTTCGGCTACGTCATGTGGTGGAAGCGCCGCCCCACGGGAAAGCGCGTCGGGAAGGCCCCGGCCGCGGGTGCGCTGGTCCGGGCGCCGTGGTGGGGGTCCGGACTCGTCGCAGTCGGCGCGATCGTCATCGGCGCGTTCCTACCCGCGCTCGGCGTCACCCTCCTCGCCTTCGTCGTCATCGACGTCCTCATCACGAGCCGCACCGCCACGCCGCGCACTCCTGCAGCACCCAGCAAGTAGTCCAGCCTGCCGTCGACTTCCGTCGGCGGCACCACTCCCAGCTCGAAGGAGCGCCGCATGCGCCCGACCGTCCGACGTCTCATCACCGGCACCGGAGCCGCCGCCGCGCTCCTGCTGCTGGTCACCGCCTGCGCCGGCACCAGCACACCGACCACGTCCACATCCTCGAGCGGGAAGGCGTCGGACGGGTACCCGGTGACGGTCGAGAACTGCGGCCGGACGCTCACCGTCACCGAGGAGCCGAAGCGGGTGGTGAGCCTGTGGCAGTCGAACACGGAAGCGCTCCTTGCGCTCGGCCTGCGGGACAGAATCGTCGCGGTGCAGGGCGCATACGCCCCGTACCCGGACTCGGTCGTGAAGCAGGCGAAGGGGCTGAAGGAGATCGGCAGCAGCATGGGGTTCCCATCGAAGGAGGTGCTGCTGAGCGAGCGGCCCGACTTCGTCACCGGGCAGGTCCTCGACGGATTCGCGTTCGACACCAAGCAGGGGTACGCGTCCGTGGAACATCTCGAGCAGACCGGCACCACCGTCTACGGTGCGAATCTCTGCAAATCAACCGATTCGCAGTCGACGAAGACGTGGAACATCGACTCGGTGAAGACCACCCTCCGCGACTACGGCACCATTTTCGGCGCGTCGAAGAAGGCGGACCGAGTGATCGGCCGGCTCGACGCGCAGGAGCAGAAGGTCGTCGCCGCGGTCAAGGGCAAGCGCACCGTCAAGACGGCGTACTTCAACGGTGGGACCGGTCCAGTGATCGTCCTCGCGGGTGGGATCTACGACGACCTGATCAGTACCGCAGGTGGGAAGAACGTGTTCGCGAAGGACTCCGTGTACGTCAGCAAGGAAGCGTTCGCCGCCTCTGACGCGGACGTGATCCTCGTCGGCACGTTCCCGGGGCAGGACTTCGCCACGCAGAAGGCGTTCCTGGAGAAGAACTTCCCCGACCTGCCCGCGGTCAAGGCCGGACGGATCAGTGAGGTGCCCACGCAGGAGACGGACTCGTCGATCTCCGTCATGGTCGGGTTGACGAAGATCGCCAATGCGATCCACCCCGGCTTGGACCTGCCGGTCCCCACCTCGTGACCCAGGCAGCCATCCGTCAGAAGCCGCGGCGACGGGCTCCCCGTCGCCCGCGGCTCCTGATCGTGGTGCTCCTGATCGCGTCCATCGTCGCGGTGGTGCTCTCCGTCGTCGTCGGCAGTGTCGGCATCGCCCCCCTGACCGTCCTCGACGTCATCCGGACCCATCTGCTTCCCTGGACCGGACCCGGGACTGGTGGGTTGAACGATCAGATTGTGTGGGTGTTCCGGCTCCCGAGAGCGCTCCTCGGCTTCGTCGTCGGCGCCGCTCTCGCCGTCGCCGGCGCCGTCCTCCAAGCCGTCGTCCGGAACCCACTCGCGGACCCGTTCGTGTTCGGTGTCTCCTCCGGCGCATCCGTCGCGGCCGTCGCCGCGCTCACCCTCACCGCCGGTGCGGTCGCTGCCGTGTCGACGCCGGTCGCGGCGTTCGTCGGCGCGTTCATCACTACGGTGCTGGTCTTCATCCTCGCGCAGCAGGGCGGCCGGGTCACCCCGAACCGGCTCGTCCTCGCCGGCGTCGCGCTGTCCTACCTGCTGAGCTCGATCACGAGCTACCTCGTCCTCCGCTCCAGCGGCACCAATCAAGGCGTCGGGCAGGTGCTGTCGTGGCTTGCCGGGAGCCTCGCCGCGGCGACGTGGGACGACCTCGGGATTCCGACGCTCGTCGTCGTCGCCTCGACGGTCGTCCTGGTGTTGATGGCGCCGATCCTGAACGCGTTCCTCACCGGCGACGAGACCGCCGCGAGCCTTGGCGTCGACGTCGGCCGGGTCCGACTGGTGCTGTTCATCATCACCTCGCTCCTCGTCGGCGTCGTCGTCGCCGTCAGCGGCGCGATCGGCTTCGTTGGCCTCGTCGTTCCCCACGCGGTGCGGATGGTCATCGGCTCCGACCACCGGTGGGTGCTGCCAGCCTCCGCTCTCGCCGGCGGGCTGCTCCTCGTCGTCGTCGACATTGGCGCCCGACTCGTCCTCGCCCCCACAGAAGTCCCGGTGGGGCTCCTCACCGCGGTCGTCGGCGCACCCTTCTTCCTCTTCCTCCTCCGCCGCGCCGGACGGATCGAGCGATGACCACCACCGAGCCCGCCGCGCTGCAAATCGACGGCGTCAGCGTCGATCTCGCCGGCCGCCGGATCATCGACCAGGTCACTCTCGGTGCGAGCGCCAACGTCGTCGGGCTTGTCGGTCCGAACGGGAGCGGAAAGTCCACGCTGCTTCGCACCGTCTACCGGATGCTCCGTCCCGCGGAAGGACTGGTGCACGCCGCTGGTGCGGACGTGTGGGCGATGCCAGCACGTGACGCCGCGACGATCACCGCGGCCGTCGTGCAGGACAGTCCCGCAGACCTCGAGCTCACCGTCGCCGACTGCGTCGCCACCGGCCGTCTTCCACACGGCCGACTCCTCGGCGGGGGGCGCGCGGACGATCGCGACGCAGTCGACCGGGCCATGGCAGCGGCCGGGGTGACCGGCTTCGCGGACCGGGATGTCAGCACGCTCTCCGGCGGGGAACGCCAACGCGTGCAGCTCGCTCGGGCGCTGGCGCAGGAGCCGCAGATCCTGGTCCTCGACGAACCGACGAACCACCTCGACATCCGCCACCAGCTGCAGCTACTTACCCTCGTCCGGAACCTGCACATCACGACCCTGGTGACGTTGCACGACCTCAACCTTGCCGCCGCGTACTGCGACGAGATCGTCATGCTCGAGCACGGCCGCGTCATCGCAGCAGGACCACCCGGCAAGGTGCTCACGCCGCCGCTACTGCACCAAGTCTTCGGCGTCCACGCCGACACCCTCACCAATCCCCTCACCGGACGACTCCAGCTCGTCTACGCCGACAACTGACACCACCCCGGCCCCGGCCCATCGATCACGAACGAGGAGAACCCGATGCACGACTGCCCCGCGGGCACTGACGCTGTTGACCTGCCCGGGCACACGAGCATGCCCGCCGACAGCGCCAGCACCTTGTTCACCGCCTCTGACGACCCGGTGAAGCAGGCCGCCATCGACCGATCCATCGCCGCGCACCACACCCTCGCCGCCCTCCCCGATGTGCGCTTCGCCACCGACAAGACGATCGTGATCGTCCTGCACCCAGGGTTTGAGCTTCTCGACGTTGTCGGACCGTTCCACTTCCTCGCCGGCACCGGCGCGACCGTGCACCTCGCCACCACCGGCGACACCCTCGCCCCGGTATCCAGCGGCAGCGGTGCTCCCCTCATCCCGACGATCACCCTTGCCGAGGTCCAGACGCCGCTCGCGGTGCTCCTCGTCCCCGGCGGCGACACCGGGGTCCTCGTCCGCGACACCCATGCTCTGGCCGAGCTCCGTCGGCTCAGCGAAGACGCCCAGTACGTCACTAGCGTCTGCTCCGGATCGATCGCCCTCGCAGCAGCCGGACTCCTCAAGGGTCAGCGTGCGACCTCGCACTGGTCCGTCCGGCACCTCCTCCCCGGCTACGGCGCCACCGACGTCGACGAGCGCGTCGTCGAAGATGGCAATCACCTCACCGCCGCCGGCGTCACCGCCGGCATGGACCTCGCCATCCGACTCGTCGCATATCTCTGCGGCGACACCTTCGCCCGCTTCGCCGTCCTCGGCGCCGAATACGCACCCGAACCGCCCTTCAACACCGGCACACCCCAGCATGCCGGCGCCGCGCTCACCGACCTGTCCCGCGACTTCCTCGCCCCACTCGAGGAAGAACTCCGCGCCTACCCGCAGCGGTAACCGAGACGCCGTCCAGGCAACGTTGCGGACGGTGGGGACATGAGCACATGTGATCAGGCCCTCAACGAGCAGAGCGCCCTCGACTGGGTCTGCGAAGCACTCGATGAGTCCTTCGCGACGCAGTTGTCGGCTACTGAGCTCGAAGCAGAAGCCTCAGCAACGAGCGGTAGATCCAGCCCAGACCGCTCCTGATCGCCGTGCGCCGATCGGCTATTGAGACGGCTCCCGTCGGCGGCAGATGACGACGCGGGCACCGCAGGAATGGTCCGGTGCCCGCGTCGGTGGTAGAGCCGGTGGTTAGAAGAAGGTCGGCTCGCGGGGGGTGTACGGGCTGTCGAGTGCGGCGATCTCGTCGTCGGAGAGAGTGAGGTCGAGCGCGGCGACGGCGTCGGTGAGGTGCTTCTCCTTCGTCGCGCCGACGATCGGGGAGTCGACGACGGGGTTCTTCAAGGTCCAGGCGAGGCCCACGGTTGCCATCGAGACGCTGTGGTCGGCGGCGATGCGCTCGACCGCGTCGACGATTGCCTTGTCAGATTCCTGGAACAGGGGCCGACCGAACTGGTCGGTGGGCGGCGTCGACGCTGCACGGGTGCTGCTGGTGTCACCCCACGGGCGTGCGACGGTGCCGCCGTTGAGGGGCGACCAGATCAGGTTGCCGACGCCCTGGTCTGCGAGGAGGCCTTGCATCTCGCGCTCTTCCTCGCGCTGGAGGAGGTTGTACTGGTCCTGCATGGACACGAACTTCGTCCAGCCGTGCAGCTCGGCAGCGGTCTGCATCTTGGCGAACTGCCACGCCCACATTGACGAGGCGCCGATGTAGCGGATCTTCCCGGCCTTGACGACGTCGTGGAGCGCTTCCATGGTCTCTTCGACGGGGACGTCGGGGTCGAAGCGGTGGATCTGCATGAGGTCGACGTAGTCGGTGCCGAGGCGGGTCAGCGATCCGTCGACCTGCTCGAGGATCGCCTTCCGGCTGAGTCCGCCGCCGCCGGCGTTCTGCGACATCGGCCAGTACATCTTCGTCGCGAGGACGATCTGCTCGCGGGAGGCGTACTCGCGGATGGCGCGGCCGACGATCTCCTCGGAGCAGCCGCCTCCGTAGACGTTGGCGGTGTCCCAGGTGGTGATACCGAGTTCGACGGCCTGCTTGAAGAACGGTGCCGCGGCGGCGTCGTCGAGGGCCCAGGGCTGGAAGTCGTTGGGGGTGCCGAAGCTCATGCAGCCGAGGGTGAGCCGGCTGACCTTGAGGCCGGATGTGCCGAGACGGGTGTACTCCACGGTGGTGCTCCTTAGAAAGTGGTCGAGTGGGATCACCGTAGGTTCGTGATCGGTCCGGGTGGGAGCCACCAGCGTTAGCCCCCAGGCAGACGTCTGGGAGCGAACACCAGTGACTCCCAGGAGCCCTCATCGAGGGTCTACCGTCGCGGGTATGCCCTCCGTGAACGACGTGCAGCAGTTCCTCACAGCCCTGCGCGCCCGCATCACACCGGAGCGCGCCAGCTTGACGACCTTCGGCGGTGAGCGACGCGTGCCCGGTCTGCGCCGGGAGGAAGTCGCGCAGCTCGCGGGAGTTAGCACCGCGTACTACACGCGGATGGAACGCGGCGACCTCAGCGGTGTGTCCGAGTCCGTCCTCTACGCTCTCGTCCGCGCGTTGCAGCTCGACGACGCAGAGTCCGCGCACCTGTTCGACCTCGCCCGTGCGGCCGCGGGCGGCACCCGACGGACGCGGCAGACGAAGCCGGCAGCGGCGGTGTCACCGTTGGTGGCGCAGCTGCTCGACACGATGCGGGACGTGCCCGCGGTGGCGATGAACCGCGTGACAACCTCGGCGGCCTCGAACGCGCTCGGTCGCGCACTGTTCCCCGACCTGTTCCCCGCCGGCGCGGCACCGTTGAACGGCGCCCGGTACCTGTTCCTCGACGAGCGGGCAAAGACGTTCTATCCGGACTGGGAGACCAGCGCCCGCGAAGCCGTGTCCGCGCTGCGGCTCCTCGCCGGACAGGACCCGACCGACCGTGCACTGATGGCACTCGTCGGGGAACTCGCAACCCGCAGCACCGAGTTCCGGACCTGGTGGGGTGGGCACACCGTCCGCACGCACGTGACCGGCACCAAACGGATCAACCACCCCGTGGTCGGTCCGATGACGCTCTCGTTCGAGACACTCACCCTGCCATCCAGCGACGGCATAGTGATCGTGACCTACCTCGCCGAGCCGCGCTCACCATCCGCGGAGGCACTGAGCATGCTGGCAAGTTGGGCAACCGAGCTGCCAGCCGCCAGCCCCGTGACATCGTAACGGTCGGGTTCCGCGTACGACTGCGTCGTTGGCTAGACCGCACGCGGCTGGTCGCTCATCCTGTGGACTTCCGAGAGGGAAGACCCGCGTATGCGGCATCGTCGACGGGTTCGAGCCATTCGTTGCGGACGTCGGTGCCGGGGTGATGAACGCCAGGTGGGAGAACCAGGAGTCGGCCTTCGCTCCGTGCCAGTGCTTCGTTCCGGCGGGGACGCGGACGGTGGTGCCGGGGGTCATGCTGACCGGGTCGGAACCCTCGGCTTGGTACCAGCCGGAGCCGGCGGTGCAGAGGAGGGTCTGGTCGCCGCCACCGCCTGTTCCGTGGTGGATGTGCCAGTTGTTCCGGCAGCTGGGCTCGAACGTGACGTTGCTGACGACGAGCGGCCCCACGGTGAGGGCGGCGACGTAGCTCTGACCGGTGAAGTACTCGGCGAGGGCGTCGTTGGGTTCTCCGAGCGGGAAAGGCTGATCGAACTGGGTGTCGGGCATGGGTTGGTCCTTCGCTGGTTTTCTGGGAGTCCCGGTCAGAAGCCGCCGGCGGGTCGGACCGTGTAGTGCTCCTCGAGTGCGGCGACCTCGTCGGGAGTGAGCTCGATGTCGACCGCGGCGGCAGCGTCGTCGAGGTGGTGCGGCTTCGTCGCGCCGATGATCGGTGCACTCACGACGGGGTTGTTGAGGACCCATGCCATCGCGATCTGCGCCATCGGCACGTTGCGGGCCTCAGCGATCTGCTGCACTGCGTCGATGACGGGGCGGTCACGCTCCGTGTCGGCAAAGAAGCTGTTACCCACCGGGTCGTCGGAGGAGCGCTTGGTCTGCTCGCCGGCGGGGCGCGCGACGCGGCCCTTGGCGAGGGGGCTGTAGAGGATGCTGCCGACACCCTGGTCGGCGAGGAGGCCGAACATCTCACGCTCTTCTTCCCGGTAGAGCAGGGAGCACTGGTCCTGCATCGACACGAACCGGGTCCAGCCGTGCAGGTCCGCGGTGTGCTGCATGTTGGCGAACTGCCACGTCCACATCGCGGACGCGCCGATGTAGCGGGCCTTGCCGGCCTTGACGACGTCGTGAAGGGCTTCCATCGTCTCCTCGATCGGGGTCTCCGAGTCGAAGCGGAGGATCTGGTACAGGTCGACGTAGTCGGTGCCGAGGCGGGTCAGCGAGGCGTCGATCTGCTGCATGATCGCCTTGCGCGACAGGCCGGCGACGTGCAGGCCCGGACCGGTGCCGGGCTTGTCGGAGAAGTGCGCCTTGGTCGCGACCACGATCTCGTCCCGGTTGGCGAACTGGCGGATCGCTTCACCGACGATGCGCTCGGAGTCGCCGTAAGAGTAGACGTTCGCGGTGTCCCAAAAGGTGATGCCGAGGTCGAGGGCCTGCCGGAAGTACGGCAGCGCGTCGTCCTTCGGGAGGGACCACTGCAGGTGGCCGCTGGCGGGGTCACCGAAGCTCATGCAGCCGAGCGCGATGCTGCTGACCTTCAGTCCGGAGTTACCGAGGCGGGTGTACTTCACGGGTGAGTCCTCGCCCGCGACGTCATCGACCTCACCGGCAAGCTTGAAGCGAACTACGACGCGCTCCGACTGCACGTGTCCGCTCTCGCGCCGTCGGTGCTGAACATCGCCGGCGTCGGCCCCGTCTCAGCCGCCGTGTTCCTCACCGCGTACTCGCATGTCGGCCGAGTCCGCAGCAAAGCCGCGTTCACGTCCCTCGCGGGCGCGGCCCCGTTCCCCGCCTCCAGCGGCAACACCAACCGACACCGACTGAACCGGCACGGCGACCGACTGCTGAATTCCGCGCTCGAGACCGTCGCACGCGTCCGACTCTCATATGACCCGGACACCCGCTCCTACAAGCAACGCCGACTCGCCGAAGGGAAAACCACGAGAGAGACCAGGCGCATGCTCAAGCGCTACATCGCCCGACAGATCTACCGACACCTCGACGGGGTCAGATCATTGTCCAGACGGGTGGGGAAGTTCGACAGTCGGTTCCGCCACTTCGACGACCGCATTGTCAGGCATCTCTGGGTAGTAGTTCTCTCGCAGCTGTCGCCCGAAAAGCTGCATGTCCGTTCCCGGGGGCTGTTGCGCCTGCTCGGCAGTGAGCGTATCGAGCCGGTAGCGCTGCACTGCGTCAACCGTGCCGGCAATCGGGACCGCGGTCGGGTGCTCGTCGAAGACGAAGATCGCTGCGCCTACCGGCACGGACTCGTTCCACCGGACAGTCGTCACCTTCGCACCACTCACCATCGCGTCGTAGTGCTTTCGATGGAAGTGGATCGTGTTCCGAGCTGCGTTCACCATAGTTCCACTCTGGCCTAGCTCGAGCCCGACCGCGGACGCCTCACAATCGATCGGCCACCACGGGCCCGCTTGACATCACCTATAGAAGGGTCGAACACGCTCAACAGCGCCGCAGGCGGCCGAGTGCTGGTTGCATGCCCGACCAGCAGAGAGGCATCACTGCAACAGGGACTGCACCGCGTTCCACAGATCGAACTGCTTACCGCCCGCGAGGAGCGCACCGGCTTTCTTGTAGCCATAGTTGGCCGCGCCGGGCATGCTTGCGCCGAGCAAGCGGACACTGCCGACTAGGTGACCATTACCGGGGCTCGTCACCTTCCAGTCCGAAGGAGATCCGAAGGGTGGGCCCTCGCAGGTCACCACGTAACGGTGTCCTGTGTCGGTCTCAACTTCGAACTGCTGTACATGGTCGAGGTCGGAGTCACGGTCCTGGGTTCGGCCGTGCACCGTCACCGATTCGATGTTCGCTTGCACTACTCGAGCTTCCTCGCTCTTCGAGGCAGGTGACCAGCTAGGGATCCGCTGTCGGCCGATGTGTGCAAGCCAATCGCAGACGACCGGATGGCCTGGACGACTTCGTCCTGCCGAGCGTTCGGTTCTTGCCCGGCGACGGCGATCCAAGCCTCCTCACCCCGCGCGAGTGGCGCTTCCGCAAGCCGCAGCGATACGGATGCGCCGATGCCATTTGTCGCGCCTGTGACAGTGCTCTCCTTGCGATTTCTCCTTGCCTGTTCGTCGCGGGCAGTTCCGTCGACGGCCTACTCGGTCGTCCCGCGTCGCCCGATCGTGCGTCTGCTTCTTCGTTACTGCGCTACGACAGCGAGGACGGGACGGTCAGTCGACGTCCCAACCGTCGGCCTTGAGTGCACGGAATGCTTCGGCGAACTCAGCCAACGTGTTCTCCTCGCCGATCCCCTTGAGCACAACGTTCTCCGTGCCGATGGTAAAGGTGACCGCGTAAACGAGCCGGTGTTGGTTGATGACGCCGGTGCCGATGGGGTCGCGCCTTGCCGCTACGGGCGCCAACCCCGGAAATCAGGGGGTCGCTCAAACCGGATTCGTCGGCGAGGATAGCCCTGTCGGTAGAAGACCGCCAGACATGCGGAAGGATGACGCCGTGCTCCAAGCAGCACCGAGACGATCGGGGGGCGGTAAAGCGTGGTCAGGTGCCGGGTGGTGGCGACTTGTTGTGGGAGTAGGCCTCACAGCGGCAGGGTTCACTGGCGTCTTGGTGGGGCTATTGCAGCGGTTTGCCGCACAAGCGCGGCTTGTCCGCTTCGGGTCAGTGCCCGCGGGCGTGGAGGCTCTGCTGTCGAGCAGCACCGTGTGGATGCTGCTCGGTCTTGTGGCCGTTGTCGGGGGTCTAGTCATGCTCTGGTGGGCGCTCCGCAGCCATCGGTGACATTGTCTGAGCTGCAACGTTCACGCCGCGGTATCTCTCTCTGTGAGAGTTGCGTGGAGCGCTCGTCGGGGCCGCCGGTCTTCTCGGATGACGCTGATGAAACCGATGAGAGTGAGGATCGCGAGGGCGATCCCGAGCGGGCCAACAGCGCCGGGCACGTCGGTGGTGACGTTGGCGGTGGTGCCTGCGGAGCCGGAGCTGAGGTGGCGCCACCAGTCCCTAACGGCGAGAGCGAGTATCGCCCACCAGATCGCGCCTGTCGCGCGTCGTACACAGTACTAACCGGGTTCCGGCGAGGACGAGGAAGGTCATCCCGAACGCGGTGCTGGGCAGGGGCGCCCGCCGATGAGCGCACCGGGGACATGCACGGTGGCGAACACCAGTGATCAGGCGTGTCACGACGGGCTGGGGCGTCGATGTGGTGGACGAGCGCCCTCAGCTGGAAGCTGCGCCGCAAGAGTCATGTTTGTCACCTTCGCTCTTGGCGACGCTGACGACGAGCGCCTGTCTCCCGTCAGCGCTAGATGTACTGAGCCATCAGGTTGGTGACACTCGGGCTGCGGGCGTGAGCCCGTGGCTTGAGTGGATCTGGCCAGTGTTGTAGTGCTCAAGCCATGGCGCAAGGGCTTTGGCTCGGGCTTGGTTGCTGGTGAAGGGTTGCCGGTAGGCCCACTCGGCTGCGAGCGTCCGGTTGAAGCGTTCGACTTTCCCGTTCTGCCAGGGGCAGTGCGGCTTGATGAACTTCTGACGTGCGCCCAGCGTCGCAACTGCGCCCTTGAACGCGGCCGAGTTTCGGTAGGCGAGGGCGTTGTCGGAGAGCACCCGCGCAACCCGTGGGATGCCGTGGCTGGCGAAGTAGGCCGCGGCTCGCATGAGGAACCCAGCAGCCGTGGCGCCTTTCTCGTCGGGGTGGATCTCCGCGTAGGCGAGCCGGGTGTGGTCATCGACCGCGGCGTGGACGTAGTCGTATCCGATCCCACGACCGCGAACCTCTTCGCTGCGTCCGTGTGCTCGCCAACCACCGCCGTCCGGGATCCGGCCGAGTTTCTTCACATCGATGTGGACCAGGTCGCCGGGATGCTCGTGCTCGTACCGGTTCGTGGTCAACCGGGATGAGCGGATCAGCACTCCGGTGATCGGGTCCAACCATGCCAGGGGCGGGATCCGATGACGGACGAGGATCCGGGAGATGGTTCGTGCGGGGACGCCGGTCTCGGCCGAGAGCCGAGCGGGGCCGAACCGGAGCCGGCCCCGTGCCGCGAGGACGGTGGCCTCACGTTCCGGTGTCGTCTTCGTCGGCATCCGGCGCGGTCGGCTCGACCGGTCCGACAGTCCGGCGGTCCCTTCGGCGCGGAACCGGCGCACCCATCGGTGCGCGCACTGCCGCGAGACGCCGAGCTCCTTGGCGACATGGGCGACGGGACGGTGGTCCTGAATGACCCGAGCGACGAGCAATCGCCGTCCGTGCACCGTCAAACGGGCATTAGCGTGGGACACAGAGGCCTCCTGGCGATGGTTGAACTCAACAGCTCCATCAAGCCAGGAGGCCTCGTCACGTCACAAGACCCGAAGTGTCACCAACGTCACGGCCGAGTACAGCTAGCTCCCGCGGGTGGTTGACGAAGTCGAGCGAAGAGGTGAGGATCGGTTTATCGTCGCCGAGGGGATGCGCGCATGGTGGAAACGACGTCTGACGGACTGAACGTCGATTGGAATCGATTGGAACGTTCGGCCACGAAAGTGTTCCAGATTGCGTTTGTGGTCAGTGGTGTAGTCGCGATCATCATCGGTGTCGTTCTGCTGGTATCGCCCGCTCGTTCGATCGTGATTGTCGCTGCAGCCCTTGGGATTTACTTCGCGGTCGCAGGCGTGGTGCGGATCGTGAGCGCAATCTTGAGCCCTTCCGCCGCGGTAGGGCACAGAGTGCTCGGCATCGTCCTCGGGCTGCTGCTGCTCGCGATTGGGGTGATCGCGCTCCGCAACCTGAGCATTGCCGCTGCGACCCTGGTGATTGTGGCAACGACGGTGATCGGTATCGGCTGGATCATCGAGGGTGTCTTCGCCCTCACGGAAAGCCGCGGTCCCGGCCGCACGTGGTCGATCGTCTTCGCGGCACTCAGTATCGTCGCGGGGCTGATCGTCGCGGTGACCCCAGTCTGGTCTGCGGTCTGGCTGCTGGCCTTCACCGCGGGGACCCTGATCCTCCTCGGTATCGTCGCTCTGATCCGTGCAGTCCAGCTGCGCACCCTGCTGCGGTGAGGAAAACCGTGCGGACCCCCACCACCGGAGGCCTTAGCCTGCCGAGGACTAGAGGACGTCTCGTCGGCATCGCCATCGGTGGACTGGTCACAGCCACCTTGACGATCGCACCGGCGCTGACCGCGTCAGCCGTGGTGCCGACGCCAACCACGGACACCGCAGTGGTCACCGTGAAGACCGGAGGGGACCGTGTCTCGGATGACACCGTCGCGCCGCTGCCCGGGGTCGCGTTGGGTCTGTTCGCAACCGAGGACGGCTCGGCCCCGACGGAGACCTGTCTCAGCGACGCCGATGGAGACTGCTCGTTCACCGTCGACGGCGCGACACTCGGGACTGCTCCATGGGTGCGGCAAATAGCGGCGCCACCCGGGTGGACAGTCAACACTTCGCTACGGACCGGTCCGGCGAGCGGGTCGACTTCGACGGCGTCAGAGTACCGATTCCAGACCCCGGTCCTGCGCGCCGGCCAGACATATCGTTCGAGCAGCGACTTCATGTTCTCCGGCTCCAACAGTTCCCTGACACGCTCCAACGGCGTGTGGCAGCAGTCGCGTGTGAACCCGGACCTGACGGCTCGGTGCGGTTCCGACATTGCGATCGTGATGGACCTGTCCGCATCGGTGGGTGCCGCGCTCCCGCAACTCAAACAGGCCGCGGACACGTTCACCGATGCGCTCGTCGGGACTCCGTCGCGTATGGCCGCTTTCAGCTTCTCCCGACAGTCCCCGAGCGCACAGCAGACCACCGGCACGGTCGACACGAACCACCCCGAACTACGATCGGTGTCTACCCAGGCAGGAGCGGATGCCTTCGAGGCGCAGTACGCAGATTGGGGGCTCGGGACTGGCACCAACTGGGACCAGGCGCTGCAACAGGTCGCCACTGCTCAAGAGCACTACGACGCCGTGATCGTGCTCACTGACGGTAACCCTGATCGCTGGGGAGCTACCCACGGCGACGGCACGAATACACACTTCACCGACGTAGAAGCTGCCGTGTTCTCAGCCAACGCCGTCAAAGCGGACGACACCCGCATCGTGTCCTTCGGGGTCGGCGCAGGCGTGAGTGGCATCAGTGGGTTGAACCTCGCCGCGATCTCCGGTCCCATCCCCTTCACTGGCAGCAACGCCCGGACCGCGGACTTCTTCCAGACCGCCGACTACGCCGGTGCGGCAACAGACCTGCGCGAGCTCGCCCTCGCGAACTGCACCGGCAGCCTCTCCGTCGTGAAGCAGATCGTCTCCGCCGGAACGACCGGCGAGGACACGACCGGTGCGACACCTGCCGGCGCAGGGTGGACCTTCGATGCTGCTCCCGCCTCAGCCGGGACCCTCGTGGACCGTCCGTCGGCAACGACAACGGACGACGGCACCGGATCGGTGTCCTTTGCACTCACTCCACCGAGTGGTGCGACCGCGTCAGCGGTGCGGGTCGCGGAACGGCAGCAGCCCGGCTACACACTCGTCACGCAAAACGGGCAGAATGCTACTTGCACCGATCTGACTACAGGCGAATTCGTACCGACCAGTTCCGACGGCGCTACCGGGTTCTCTGTGAACGTTCCGGCCGCCGCAGCCGTCAGCTGCGTGGTCTACAACCGTCCACCGAAAGGCGCGACTGTCACGGTCGCGAAGACCTGGACCGTTGACGGCGTCGACTACCCGGACGGGTCGCAGCCAGCTGACCTTCGCGCACGCCTCACACTCAGCGGCCCAGGCCTCGCTGCGCCCACGCCGCAACCCTTCGGGCAGCCACGCGACGGCTACCAGATCGGTGACACGGTCGCGATCGCCGAAGCGACCGAACTCGACGCCGACGGCTGCATCCTCGACACCGCCGTCCTCCGCACTGCTGCCGGCGAGGTCGTCGCCTCGACCCTCCCCGCCGCCGTCACGCTCGGCGCCGCGGAGAACGCCTACCAGCTCAACAACAGCGTCACGTGCACGGCGGTGACACCGTCCCCCACACAAACCCCTCGCCCAGCCCCGCCACCAACCACGACGCCCGGGGAATCCGGAGGCAACGGAGACGCCGACTCGACTCCCGATCCCGGTGAGCTCGCGTTCACAGGCATCAACGGCCGCTCTATGCTGCTCACTGCAGGGGCAGCGGTTACCGCCCTGGCCATCGGGACACTCGCATCGCTGCTGGTCCGCTCGCGACGTCGGCACCGTGAACGATAAGACGGGAGCCCAACAACACGAACACGGTGATAGCACCTCCAACGCGACGCGGCCTACCCGCCGACGAACCGGCTACCGCCAGTCTCCAGCGGGAGCGACCTGGTCAGGCCTTTGAGTCTGACGAGGCTTTTGCCCGAGGCCCGATCGTTTCACGCGGATCGGTCCCGCCCGGAGCTGCGCTCGTTCTCGTTGGCATGGCCCGCCTCTTGGCTGCAAAGCCAGCGGTCGACGACATGCGGGCGCTGCTTACTCTTTGAAGGGCGACGTGGCTGACCGTCGCTATCTGCCACTCGGATATTAGAAGGCGATGGCCGGTACTGACCTGTTCGGCGAGGACGGCCAGCGCGACCTCAGCCCGGGAGCCGATTTCGCCGCGCATGGTCGCGCAGCAGCCTGAACGCGGTCCCGGGTCCCGCGCCGTTCCGGCCCACGAGCGGCCCCTCCGCTTGCTCGATAACCGTCAAGCTCTCGAGTGCTGCGTGCAGCTGCTCTGGCTGGGCTCGCCGAGCGACGAGACCGCCGGCCAAATGAATGGAAGGCCGCGGAGAAGAGTCGGGCGCTGTACTCGACGGTTGGTGAGGCCGGAGCGCAGCGCCCGAAGGGCCGGACAACCCCTGATCACGCACTGCCCAACCCCTTCCGAATCTCACACGATGATGAGCGTCAGTCAAGGTATTCGACAGTATCCGGATACTTCCATTCGGGAACGAGATCGATGTGAGAGCGTGGGTTGTAGCCGGCTGGTTACCGGCCAGATCGCCCCCTCCCTGATCCGGGGGAGAGCGTTCGGCGGCGGGGGTGTGTCCCTCAGGAAGACGCGCCCCCGTCGTTATCAACGACGTTGCAGGGTTTGTCTGGGTGTCTCGCCGAAGAGATTGCGGTATCGCACTGAGAATCTGCCAGCGTGCAACGCGCCAGCCTGCAACGCGGCTTGCCTCACCGTTCGCGGCCCACGTCGATCAGTCAGAGCGTCCCTGGCCGCTCGGAGCCGGAGCTCGATGATGAGGTCCGTCGGCGTCCGGTGGAGGTCTCGGCGAAAGGCGTCCTGCAGCCCGCGCTGCGCGTAGTTGCCGGCGTCCGCGATCTGCTCGGTCGTGATGGGCTCTTGGAAGTGCTCCGCGATGAACGTCAGTGCTGCAGCAACCCCCGGCCGGTGCGCAGCGAGTTCGATCCCTGCGCGCTCGAGATCACGATTTGCGCTCATGTGACGAACAGTAGAGCGCAGGTTGCGTCTTGCACCATAGTGTGGCGCTACCTCGACAGTGCACCCCTGTGCGGAGTTGAGGACGAACGTTTCCCTTGCGTTCCAGGAGCCGCCGCCGTCACCGTGAGATGGGGGCATCCGGGCACGACCGGCGTCGGCTCCGCTCACTCCTCAAGCGACTGCAGGAGTTCCCGAAGGAACGACCGCTCGCTCCCCAATTTCGTCTGTCCAGCCGCCCAACGGACACGCCCGCCATCACGATTCGCCTCATGCGGCCCCCGATGACCCGCGCGTCGCTCGCACTGCCACCCGTGGAACCTCCCAGCACAGGGTTCGATCATCGTGCGGACGGTAATCAACGTCCGCGGAGCGCGGACTCAGCATGTCCGGAACCCGGCCCTGCTCGAAGGTCAACGGATGCCCTCCCGATGTGCCAGCACGTTCGACCGGTGGCAGTGCCGTCTCGAGGCCGGCCACTCGGGAGACCACGAAGGCATCACGAACTGGTCGAAGGCATCCTGGAACGACGCGGCCTCAGGCACATCACTGCGTCAGCTTCACCGCACCCGACCGCGCTGAGAACGGTCCGAGTTGCTGGTGTGCGCGAAGAAGTCGGTCAGCGGCGACGCGGAACTGAACTCGTCCGCGTACTGACCTCGCTTCGCCCGCAGCCGCAGACCCTTCAGCGTCAGCACGCGTACCGGAGTGACGCCGGGTTCGCTCTTTTACGACGAATCAACCATCACCGCTCCTTCAGCCGTCGCACCATCCTCGCGACATCTGACCGGCTTGTCCGGCCGCAGCTACGAACTATCCAGACAGCGCCCCCGGGGAGCGTTCAGGCAGAAACGGGCAGGGTCCCGTCCGGATCTGACCCGAACAGATCCGGACGGGGCTTCCCCTGACCCGTTACGCGTCTTGTTCGGCACACGCGGTGGAACGGTTTGGGTGGATGTGCCCGCGCCAGAGTTCGGGTCAGCGACGCGGACACACCCTGTAACGGGTCGAGAACGACCGGACTCAGTCGGAACCCCCGAACAGGGGGTTTGGTCCGACTCTCCACAGGAGCCCGCTCCGACGAACCATCACTCGCAGGGAGGGGTCTGCCTGCGTCGCGTGCGTCGATAGGCTGCAACAGCAGGCAATTCGGAACGTTCCCCGTCCCGAGCCAACTGCGACGACGCCTCCCCGGCGTCACGGACACATCCCGGTGTCCACGAGCCGCCGCCCCTCACCGGACGGCGGCTCTTTCTCGATCAGCGCGGCCCCGGTCAGAAACACCCGTACCGTCGGGGCGCCGGAACTCGCCCAGTCCTGCTTGCGCACCCGTGCGTGCAGCGACAGCGTGAGCGATGATGCAAGGACGTCGACGACCCAGCGTCCGGCATTCGACGCCGACATGAGACAACTGCCTACCCCTGAGCAGTCCCGTCACAACATCCTCGACCTGATTGTCGCCCGTGCAGTGCAAGGCGCCGCGACCGGTGCGGCGACGAGCACCTTCAGCGCCTACGTCTCCGAAGTCGCCCCTCCAAGGCTCAAAGCAGCGGCAGCGACACTGGTGAGCATCGCGCTGCTCGGCGGCCTCGGCGCGGGAGCGCTCCTGACGGGCATCGCGGTCGAGTACGCCGCCGCCGCACCGACGCTCGTCTTCACGACTGCACTCGTCATCTTCGTCGCGGCCCTCGCCGTGCTGGCATTCGGCTCAGAGACAGTGAGTCGTCGGCCGGGCGCAGTGGCTTCTCTTGTGCCACGTCTCGGCGTGGGCGTAGCTGCCGCGCGTCCGTTCGTCGCGCTGACACCGGGACTGATCGGCATCTGGATGGCCGCGGGATTGATGCTCGGACTCTCCGCTTCCATCACACACGAGGAATTCGGCTTGAACGGCGGCATCATTAACGGTCTCGTCGTAGCGGTGCAGCCACTCGCCGCGTCGGCATCTGCAGTCCTCCTCGCCCCCCGTCTCCCGACCCGCCACCTCCTGACAGCCGGGTTCTCGGTCGTCTTCGCGGGCCTAGCACTCGAGGGCGCGGGAATCTGGGCTGTCGACTTCCCACTGCTCCTTGCCGGAGGCTTCCTCGCCGGAGTCGGGTTCGGCGGCGCATTCGCCGGCACGCTCCGGACGCTGACTCCGTTGACGTCGCTCCACGAACGAGCGAGCCTGTTCTCATCGGTATTCCTGGTCGGCTACCTGACATACGGGGTGCCGACCATCGCCGCCGGACTCCTCGTCGAACCCCTCGGCCTCGAAGGCGCCGCACTCGCCTACACGGCGACCATCCTCGCCGCCATCCTGGTCGCACTTCTGGCGCACTTGTCACAGAGGCAGCGGCCGGAGCCGCCTTCTTTCCAACCGGACTGGGCTGCCGCCGGCAGCAGTCCCGAGTCCGCCGTCGCCAACCCCCAGAAAGACATTAAGGAACAGCCATGACCGCCACCCCTTCCACCACGCCAACACCTCTCCCGACGCAGGGCAATGAAGAGGACCCGAACCTGATGACCGCCTACACCTTGTGGGCAGTCTTCAGGCGACCGCGGGGCGAGGGCCGGCGCTCAGGAATCGCGGCGGTCGACGAATTGGACGAAGCAGTCAGCGGCGCCCACAGCTCAGTCACCTTCCGCGGGTTCTATGACGTGTCCGGATTCCGGGCAGATGCAGACGTCATGGTCTGGCTCCACGGAGACGATGCCCAGCAGCTGCAAGCAGCGCTCCGCTTAATCCGACGCACAGTCCTCTTCGACCACGCCGAACCCGCCTGGAACGCGATGGGTATGCACCGCGAGGCCGAGTTCAAGAAGCGTCATACGCCGGCATTCCTGCGCGGGAAGGACCCCGAAGCGTGGATCACGGTCTACCCGTTCGTACGTTCATACGAGTGGTACCTCCTCCCGGAGGACGAGCGCGCCCAGATGCTCCGAGACCACGGCGTCACCGGCGGGAAGTACCGGAGGATCCTGACCAACACCGTCGCATCTTTTGCTCTTGGTGACTACGAATGGATCCTACCGCTCGAGAGTCCGGACCTCGTGGACCTCGTCGACATGATGCGCGACCTCCGGTCCACCGAAGCTCGTCGCCACGTCCGCGAAGAGGTGCCGTTCTTCACCGGCCGTCGCATCTCGACTGCGGAGCTACCGGAGGTCCTCTCTCAACTGGAGAGGACGCTGCCGCCGAGGCGGCCAGGACGTCCGCCCTTTCCCGCGGCGATCGCCTCCGACTCGAACTTACAGATAGACTGTAAGTGTCGGTCAGCAAACGAAAGGTCACCCGTGACGCAAGTTCTTCTCGTCATCCATCTCGTCGCCGGCATCCTCTTCGTCGGACCATCAGCGGTGGCCACCTCGCTCTTCCCCGGCTACGTGCCGGTCCGTGAAGGCGAGAGTGTGTCGAGCCGGCACCCCAGGTCGCTCGCAGTTGCGCAGATCCTCCACCGGATCTGCCGCGTCTACGGGCTCCTCGCTCTCATCGTTCCGGCCGCCGGAATCGCACTTGCCATCATCGGCAACCGGTTCACCGAGATCTGGCTGATTAGCGCGATGGTCCTGACCGCGATTGCCGGCGTGATCCTGGCGGTCCGCATCGTCCCGATGCAAGCCGGAACCTTGGCAGCTCCCGCAAGCCGCAAACAAATCAGTGCCTTAGGAGGCTTCGTTGGAATCTTCAATCTGCTCTGGGTCGTCGTGGTGATCCTCATGGTCACGCAGCCGGGAGCTGGTCGCTGATGCGCCGTCCGCTGTTCCTCGTCTTCGTCGTACTCGCCGCTCTCGAGATCCTCACGCTCGGCGTGCTGCTCGTGAACCTCGCAACCGTTCACCAGCCCATGGTGGCGCGAGCGATCGGCCCCATTCACGGCGCCGTCTACCTCGTGGTCGTCTTGATTGGTCTCTTCACGCCTGGTCTGCGTTGGGGTACCCGGCTGCTGAGCCTCATCCCGGTGCTTGGCGGGATCTTCGCGGCTGTCGGAGCTCGGCGCGCAAAAGGCACGACTAATGTCTGATATCGAGTGGCTTCCGGTCGAGCCCTATCGACGCTCAACGGCCGACCTAGTTCAGGGCGCGGTGCTGCGCGCGATGGTCTCGGTGCCGCGGTGGGCAGCTCGTCGGATCGCGCCGAGCGTCCCTCCGGCGCAGGGCGAGCCGCTGGACCGCAGGGCGCTCGCATTCGCGGCGGTCAGCTCGCGCATGGGAGTACGGATGGTCGTCAACGGCTCAGGACCGGAGTCCCGGCAAGCGCTTCGCGCAGCAGCCAACGGACTGCGCGGCCCAAAGCTCCCTGTCGCGCAGCGAGCGACAACCATCGCAGGCGGCGGCCGACCGATCGCCGCGCGCTTCTACACGCCACAAGAGCTCGCCCCGGGGCACGGCATGCTGCTCTTCGCTCACGGAGGCGGCTGGGCGATCGGCGACGTCGCCACCTACGACTACGCTGCGCAGTTCCTCGCCCACCACTCCCACGTACCGGTCCTCTCGATCGACTACCGCCTCGCTCCCGAGCACCCGTTCCCTGCCGGAGTTGACGACGTTGTCGCGGCGTTCCGATGGTCCGTCGAGAATGCTGACGCGCTCGGGGTCGATCGGTCGCGTATCGGCATCGGCGGCGACTCGGCAGGGGCCACCCTGAGCGCGGTCGCCTCTGCAGACCTGGTTGGCGACGAGGTCAGACCTGCGTTTCAGATGCTCTTGTTTCCAGCGACGGACCTGGCGGAGAAGACCGCGTCCCGACGTCAACTCGGTCAGAACCTCCTGCTCACCGATCCCGACATCGACTGGTTCTACAACGCCTATGCGAGCGGTCAGGACCGCACCGATCCGCGCATGTCGCCGCTCTACCGGAAGCCGTCGCGGCAGCTACCGCGGACCTACATCGCAACTGCCGGCTACGACCCGCTTAAAGACGAGGGCGAGGAGTTCGCGCGACGCCTTGCCACAGCTGGCGTCGACGTCGAGCATGTCGAACACGGGGACCTCGTGCACGGGTACCTGTCATTCGCTGGCCTTGGAGGCGCCTTCCGGCGCGCCTCCCTCGATGCTGCACGTGCGGTCCGACTGGCACTGGCATGACACACCGGAAGCACGCCCGGCGACAGCGCCGAGCCCAGTCGCCGAGGAGGGACGCGGCATGAGCCTGCGGCACTATCTGCACCGACCGAGGACGCTCACCGCGCCGGAAGCAGTCGACCTGCTCCAACAGGGTGCGCTGATGGTCGACGTGCGCGGCTACCCGGAGTGGCGGAGCAGCCACGTACCGGGAGCGCTGCACCTGCCCGTCGGCGAGATCCCGGCACGCTGGGAAGAACTGCCAGAGGACCGCCTGCTCATCACGTTCTGTACCGGTGGCATCGTCTCCGCCGCTGCCGCAAACCTACTCGCCGAGATGGGCTTCGAGAGCGCCAACCTCAGCAGGGGCCTCATCGAATGGCGGTCGATCGGCGGGGCCCTCGTCAGCGGGAACACGCACGACTGAACCCAGTACCTCGCCGCGGATGCGGCGGGATCGGAAGGCCCTCATGACCACGCCCCTGGCCTGGCTCGCGGATCACGTCACGCTGGGTTCCGTCGTGTTGCGCGGCACCGCGCTCGTATCCCTCCTCATGGCAGTCCTGATCGTCGTCGGCGGAGGAATCGTCCGCGTGACGGGGTCGGGGCTGGGATGCCCGGACTGGCCTACCTGTGCGGGTGGGTCCCTCGGCCCGACCCCTGAGATGGGCCTGCACGCTCTAGTGGAGTTCGCCAACAGGCTCCTGACGGGCGTGCTGTGCGCCGCGGTAGGGGCGGTCATCATCGCCGCCCGACTGCAGTCCGCACCGTCTCCCCGCCTCACCCGATGGGCGTGGGCACAGTTCTGGATTGTCGTGCTCAACGCGGTCCTCGGGGGCGTCACGGTGCTGGCGCGGCTCAGCCCCTACCTCGTTGCTGCGCATTTCGTCGCGGCGACGGCGCTGTTGACCGTCGCGACCGTCACCTGGGAGCGGACGCGCCCGGGCCACTCGCAGGAGGCGCGCCTGCCGCGCAGCGCGCTGCTGCTCGCCGACCTGGTAGTCGGGGCGACGGCCGTGGTCGTACTACTCGGAACGCTTGTGACGGGCACCGGGCCTCACGCCGGCGATTCCGCCGATGTGATCCGGATGCCGTTCCCGTGGGCGGCCGTCACCGTCCTACACGCCGCAGCTGCCCTCGCCAGTCTCGGTCTGACTCTGTCCCTCTGGGTCGTTTCGCGACGCAACCGCTGCCGCTCGCTTGAGACGAGAGTTCTCCTGTTCATGGTCGTGTTCCTCGCGCAAGGACTGATCGGCCTGGTGCAGGCGATCACGAATCTGCCGGCGCTCCTGGTCATCACACACCTGCTCGGCTCGACGCTCGTATGGATCGGCGCCGTCCGGATCCGGTCCGCTTCTCGGAGGCCGGTGGATGTCGAACGCCCTGGCGTCGTTGTCGCGGATCGCTGATCAGCCCCGCAGCGTACATCAGGACGCGGCGCGCCGCGCGGCGGAAAGCCGCGTGAACTCCTCTTCACCCACCTTCCGTAGCGCTGCGGCGAGCGAGCCCCACGCCTCGCCGACGAAGATCTCCTCCTCGAGTGCCGCGACCGTCGCGCCCACTGCGCGAAGCGCGTCGACGCCGGCGTCGGTCAGCTCGAGGACAGCCGCCTTTCCCTGGCCGACACCTCCAACGGTCCGGACGAGGCCATCGGAGAGCATTCCTGCGACGATGGGCTGAAGGCTCTGTACGCGGATGCCCGCGCGCCGCGCCAAGCCGCTGAACGAGATGCCGGGCGAAGCCTTCAGATGCCCGAGCAGGCCGAGCCGCCGCATCGAGAGGCCCTGTTCTTGAAGGTGGTCCTGTAGCCGCGCCTCAAGAGAGCGCCCGTTGAGGACCATCACCATGAGCGGGCTCAACGGCAGACGCGCCTCGGTGAGCTGCTGTGATTCCGCCATCTCCGCTCCCATGACCACGATCGAATGATTCGTCAGTCTAGGGGCACTTTCAGGTGGACGTCAGGTCGGAGCGTTCGTCGAACCTGGACGCCTCAGCGAGTCGTCATCCGTTCGACGAACCCGAGGACATCCTGAGCAAGAGCGGCGTCACCGACGAGCGCGGACGGCTCGTGCGGCCGATCCCGATGGAAGTACGTCGCAGCGAGTCGCTCGTCTCTGGATATGCGGGCCAGCGTCCCGGCAGCTGCGGCCGGCGAACGGAGAACCGGGGTCGCAAGCACCTTGAGCAGACCGCCGGTACGGCCGAGGTACCGGCCGAAGTCCGATGCCACCAGCCCCGGGTGCACGTCGTAGGTCTCAGGCCAGCTCGGGTCCATCCGGCGGGCCTGGTGTGCCAGCAGTTGCGCGAGCTTCGCTCGTGCGTAGCGGTCGTGAGCACGCCCACTACGGTCCTCGAGCGTAGACGCCAGGTCAGAGCGGGACAGTGAGGCTCCGAGGTGCGACCGGGAGGACGTCGCGATGACCCGACCAGCGCCGGCGACTAGCGCGTCGTGCAGGAGGGATTCGAATAGGAGCGGACCGAGTGCGTTGACTTGGAGGTTCGGCTCGTGCCCGTCGACGGTCCGCTCACGGCTGCCGATAGCGGCCCCTGCGTTCGAGAAGAGTCGCCTCACGGGACCGCTGGCGCTGAGCACCTCGGCCGCCGCTCGGCGGACACTGCCGAAGTCCGCGAAGTCGACTGTCACTGCGTGAGCTCGCAGTTCGTCACGCAGCCCGAATAGTCGCGATCGGTCCCGCCCGAGGAGGATGAGATGCTCTCCGTCGCCGGCCAGCCGGCGGGCGAGGGCAGCGCCGATTCCGGA
Source organism: Microbacteriaceae bacterium PS02333 (assembly GCA_029959665.1). Taxonomy (GTDB): domain Bacteria; phylum Actinomycetota; class Actinomycetes; order Actinomycetales; family Microbacteriaceae; genus Curtobacterium; species Curtobacterium guangdongense. Next base: position 21,587 of record JASCOI010000005.1, on the reverse strand, counting down.
ACTCGCCCCCGTGACCACCGTCGCTGCGGTGTCAGACGGCGAGCCGATCATCGCGTCGCTCCGCTGATGACGAGGGGCGTGCGTTGCGCGCCGTGGTCCTTAGCCGTCCGAAGGAGGGCCTCGGCAAGGTCGGCACGCGCAATCCGATACCGTCGCGGACGGACGAAGCCCTGCTCGATCGTCCACTTCCCGGTTCCTGCACCGTCGTGCAGGGCGCCGAAGAACACAATCCGCCAGTCGAGCGCCGATGCGCGCACCGCATCGACGACTGCATCGAGGTCTCGGAACTCCGCCCGCATCGTCGCGCGGAGGAGCACGCGGACCGCCAAGGGGCTTGAAGCGAATGTCGGTCCCGCCCCCACGCTCAGCATCGTGACGAATCGGGACACGTCGGCCTCTCGAGCGGCAGCGAGGAGCGAGCGGTGGGCGGACGCGAGGAACTTGTTCCGACTGCCCGCGCCACGGAGGGTGTTACCGAGGCAGGAGACGACGGCCTCAACTCCATCGAACGCGTCCATCGCGACGGGACGGTCCGGGCCGAAGTCGACGCGCTTGGCAACGAGTCCCGGCCGGGCGGAGACGGCTTCCGGGCGCCGGACGAGGGCGACGACCTCATGCCCGGCTTCTAGCGCTTGAGTAGTGAGGAGCCGTCCGACGGCTCCCGTCGCCCCGGCGATCGCGATCCGCATGGCTTGCCCTCTCCCTATGAGACACTTTGTCTCATAGGGAAGATACAGCACTGCGCGCAGATGTCACATGATTGCCTGATGGAGCAGCGCACCACCGACCCCAGAGCGGCAGCCAGCCGAGAGCGCCTACTGTCCGCCGCTCAAGACCTCGTCCGCGAGGCCGGGCCAGCAGCAGTCTCCTTCGCGACGGTCGCCGAGCGCGCCGGCGTCGCCAGGGCGACCGCGTACCGACACTGGCCATCGGTCGACGCCATCCTCGACGAGGCCTTGAACGAGTACACGCTCCCCTTCTTCGCCGATCCCACCCCGCCGCTTGCGGATTGGGTCGCCGGAGAGCTTCGTCGGCTCGTCGACGAGCTCCAGACACCAGCGGTGGCGCGCTTCACCGCCTCTCTGATCCTCCATGCGGCCGAGGACGACAGTCGAGACGACCTCCGGCGGGCGAGGCTCTTCGGCCTACTCGAGGACCGGCTCCACCAGGCGCTGGGCGGCGACGGCGAACACGCGACCCCGCTCACAAGGCGCGCCGTCGGCGACGCGCTCGGCCCAACTGTCTACAGGAGCCTGCTGCAGAGGCAGGACATCGACGACGACGAGATCGCCGGACTCGCGGCCCGTCTCGTCTCGTCGTTCACTGGCGAGTCAGCAGTCGAGCCACCCCCACACGACTGACCACGCGAGTAAGGAGGCATGGCACGACTCTTCCGCCGTCGCGCGGTCGATGGAGGTTCACTGGGTCACGCACCTCCGGATCCGGTGAGGTGCCGGCGAGGACATCGGTGGAGGAAGCAGCGCCGTCCGGTTCGCACTGCGCGCGCCGCGCCGGGGCCCTCTCGATAGAGAAGGCAGTAGTCCATCCGGCCGGCGCAGCACTTCGGCAACGGGAGGAGGTCCTATCGCACGGATGCCGCCGTCCGTGCGAGCCGTGCTCGAGGGCGTCCTGAGGGGCCTTGCTGCCGAGAGCCGTTCCAGTGGAGACGAAGAGTCGCCGACGCGTTGAATGCCTCTCGGACCGACCAACCGGCTCGTCGCCGATCGGCATCACTCTGTGAACGACGCGTGAAAGCTCGCTCCTGATCCGGGACTCAGGACCGCCGACGCGAGCATTAGCTACATCAGGAGTTCCCGGGCGAAGAGACCGACGCGATAGACGTCCTTGCTCGTCGCGGCGCAACGAGAGCCACGAGGCTCCGGCTGAGGCGCCGAGACCGATCCGACTCCCGCGAGGCGAAGGTCCCGGCCGCGGCATAGACGCCACGATCGGGCCGATCGCGGGATGGAGTCGGCCAAGCGGATCACACCTGAGCCACTTACAGGTAGACTGCATGTGGCGACGGGTCGCGACCTCTTCCACTTGCCCGCCGAACGACACCTCCATCGAGTCCAAGGGACGGCGAACGCGCATGACCGACGACCGCAAACCGACAAGACGCGGGCTGCTCCTCGGCGGCGGCGCAGCAGCAATCGGGGCCGCTATCGGCGCCGGCGGCCTGGCTGCGACGCAACACGGCGACAGACCACGAGGCGCTGAGCCTGCCGCTGCCACACCCCGGATCATCGATTTCTACGGCACCCACCAAGCGGGGATAGCCGATGCGACACCGACCCACAGCGCCTTCCTGGCGTTCGACCTCAGCAGTGTGGCGACCCGCGTCAACCTCGCATCCGTACTTCGTGACTGGACCCGGCTCGGGGAGAAGCTCTCCCGCGGCGACACAGAGGCCGACGAGTCGCTTGTCTCGATGGGATCTGAACCAGGGCTCTTCACCATGACTGTCGGCATCGGCGGCAGCGGCCTCGACAAGCTGGGCTTCGATCGGCCCCGCCCTTTGGTCGATCTCCCCGAGTTCGCAGGGGACCGCCTCGACCCAGAGGCCTCCCACGGCGACCTGTTCGTGCAGCTCTGCTCGAACGACGCGATCTATCTCAGCGGCGCTGTCCGCGCGGTCCGAGCTGCGGCGGCATCTGTCCTCGACTCTCGATGGCAGATGAACGGGTTCCGCGGCATCAATGCCGCCACGAGCAGTACCAGCGGCCGCAACCTGATGGGCCAGATCGACGGGACCAACAACATCGCGGTCAGTCGCGCGTCCGTCGGTGGCGCCGTATGGGCAGACGAAGGGGGCCCCTCCTGGATGCGGGGCGGGACGTATGTCGCCGTACGGCGGTTCCGGATGCTGCTCGCCAAGTGGGAAGGCGAAACACAGGAAAGCCGGGACCGAACCATCGGGAGACATGCTCGCTCCGGCGCCCCGCTCGGGTCGAAGGCGGAGAACGACCCCGTCGACCTCGAGGCGAGGGACAGCAGCGGAGACCTGGTCATACCAAGTGACTCGCACGTCCGGCTCGCGACGCCGCGCCGCGACTCAGGCGAGGCGATGCTTCGGCGGTCCTATTCCTACAGCGCGGGCCAGACAGGCACGCGCCCCGGTGACGAAGACGCCGGTCTCATCTTCGTCTCGTACCAGGCGGATCCGACGACGAGCTTCATCCCCGTCCAACAACGCCTTGCGGCTAGCGACGCGCTCAACCGCTTCACCGTCGCGACCTCAAGCGCGCTTTTTGCCATCCTGCCCGGAGTCCAACACTCCGGCGACTGGTACGGGAAGGCGCTCCTGGGATGACGCCGACCGCGACGTGCGCGAATAACCGACTTGAGAAGGGATCACAATGAGAACGCCCCTATTGACCGCCGCCCTAGGTGTGACGGTCCTCCTGGGCTCCGTCGCACTCGCCGGATGCTCGAATGACAGCGGTATCGCAGCAGACTCCGTGTCGAGCATGCAGGCGAAGGGACTCGGGGACATCCTCGTCGACGGTAAGGGAGACGTCCTTTACGTCTTCAAGCCGGACAACGCAATGACCGTCAGCTGCACGGGGACTTGCGCAAGCAAGTGGCCGCCCCTCCGTACCGAGGATAAGGAAACGCCGAAGGCGTTGAAGAAAGTTGCGGCGGACCGACTCGGATCGCTGCCGGATCCGTCCGGCGGGAACGTGGTCACGTATAACGGCTGGCCCTTGTACCGGTACGTCGCGGACCAGCAGCCCGGGCAGCATCGTGGGCAGAACATCTACCTCAACGGTGGCGACTGGTACGTCATCGGCACCGATGGCAAGCCCGTCAGCCCCAGCCCGACCGAGCAGTGACCGCCCTCAGGGCCAAGACCCCACCGACGATCTCGGCGCTCGCGAGGGCATGCGGGACCTGGAGGCTCGCGTTACGGCGCCGCTCGAATGATGTTCTTCGCCCGCGGGTTTGGTTCGAGCCCGCAGGGCCCGACGAGGCCAGCTTGAGCGAGCCTGAGCAAGTCATGGGGCAAGCAACGCGGTCGAAGTTCACCTAGACAGCCGAGCGGTTCGAGCGTCCCAAGTCCCCAAGCGTCGCCGTCGAGTCGGCGCTTGTTGCTCCCAGCCTTCGAGACCGGCGGACGTCGCACTGGAGGCTCGCCCAGCGGACGCCGTCAAGGACCGTGGCGACGACCGCCAAGGATCATCGGACTGTCTCATTAGACGATCCTTCACCGAGACGGGAAAGTGGGGCGGCTCGCTTCGAGCACGTCCCTTCACGGCAGGACTTTACGGACTTATCGCCCGCAACCAGCGCACTACGATCGGCGGGATGGAGCTAATCACCGAACCCGCTCGCTCCGCCTGGTTGATCCCGCGCATGCAGGCCTTCGGGACCGTCGCCGGGACGGCCGGTTCCGGTTTCGAGGCGTATGCCCGCCTGCTGCACCCCCTGACCGCGTACCGGGTCGACCCGTTGACGGCCGACGAACACGTGGAACCGCTGGTGCTCGAGTCGAGCGTGTGGCGGTGGTCCGACGTGGCAGCCAGGACCGGACGGACCGTGCACCACGACGTGGCGTGGAGCGCGGTGAGCGGACGCGACGACGAAACCGAGCTGGTCTTCGACGACGGGTGGTGCGTCGAGCTCCCCGAGGAAGGGTGGTTCGACCCGACGCAGCTCGCAGCACTGACGGAGCACCTCGCGGCCGCGACTACCACCCCGCTCGACGTGGTGGCGGCCATCTGGGACGGCTGGGGTGACCTGAACGGCAGCTCGATGTTGGCCGTCGGGTGGCAGGGCGGATCGCCGAACGCCGCCGAGCGCGCGGAACTCCGCGAGTACGCAGCACGCAGGGCAGCGGAGCACCGGGTGCAGCAGGAGGCCCTCCGCGCGTCCCTTGCCGGGCCGCGGCTCCACCTGCCGCGTCGTGAGTACATCGTGCTGGGAATGACCCTGTCGGCGTTGGCGGACCCTTCGTGGATGGACGACGCCCGCGTGGGTACGTACCTCGAGCTCGGGCACACCCCTCAGCTGCTGTGGCCCGAGGACCACACCTGGGTCGTCGCGACCGAGATCGACACCGACTCAACCATCGTCGCCGGGTCGCGGCAGCTGATCGCAGACGTGCTCGCCGACGGACGATTCGAAGCGTTCAAGATCGAACCGGACAGCGCCCTCGTCTGACACGCTTGCGCAAGCTCCACGAGGCGCCCGCTTCCCGATCGTTCATCGGACTCGTCAGCGGCGCGGAACTGGACTAAGGACTAGGACCGAGGGGACTGCTCCGCTGACGATTCAGACGTAGTGCTGCCCCGTCTCGGGCCTCCGTCTCAGATAGAGGGTCCGCGAGTTATCGCAGTGCGCGGGCGTCTAACGGACCTGTCGGGCGAGCTGGCAGGCCCTGGAGTCGGGGCAGGACCGCGGCGACGCCGTCTGCGAGGACGGCGACAAGTTGTGCGCGACGGAGACAAGTAGCTTGAGCGGCGACACTTGGTCAGAAGCCCGCCCTCCACCAGCGACGTAACGCCCGATCGCCGCCGCCACCGTGGCGCGCCCCTCCGCGTTCCGCGCGCAGCTCTCACGGCGGTGCTTTGCGTCAGCTTCCTCGCCAATGCTCGGCCCAACCATGAGCGGCTCTGGCCCATCAGCAGTCGACATCGTCGCTGTGGCGCTGGCCTGTCGGAGGTTCGCCGCATAGTAGCCTTGCGAATCATAACGAGCCGCTAGCGCATCACGCTCGCGTCCGAACGAGTTCGAGGGCTGCGGGAGCGGAGCAGATTGGGCAGGAGCCGTATCATCGAACATCTCTCAGAGGTCGCGAAGATCTTGGACGGCGCCGTGCGTCACGACTCTGCGCAGGCCGTCAGCTACGCCACATTGCTCGTCGACAAGCTGCAAGCCGCCGGAGAGCACCGTCAGGCAAAGGTGCTGCGGAACGTTTTGAGTAAGTCGTCTGCGCGCGCTGTGGGTGGGGCCTATGCGACCGCCCCACCAACCGACCGCGACTCCAAGCATGCGACCGTGAACGTCGAACACCCACTCCTGTCGGATCTGCGTCCAATGATCATCGACGCCGCCGGTTCCGAGAACCTCAACGGTTTCCTCAGCGCCATCCGCGAGCGGGACCGTCTGGCGGCTTATGGCATCGACATCCCAGCGCGGCTCCTCTTGCACGGCCCTCCGGGAACCGGCAAGACCTCCATGGCGCGAGCAGTAGCCGCCGAGCTCGAGCTACCGCTGGTCACGACCCGCAGCGACGCCTTGGTGTCGTCTCTGCTCGGGCAGACGGCGCGGAACATCAGAGACGTCTTCGACTACGCATCGCGTCAGCCCTGCGTGCTGTTCCTCGACGAGTTTGACGCCCTGGCGAAGAACCGGGCGGACGCACGTGAAGTTGGGGAGTTGCAGCGTGTCGTCATCGCCCTGCTCGAGAACCTCGACGCCTTCGACACCAGCAGCGTGCTCGTCGGCGCGACCAACCACCCTCAGCTTCTCGACCCGGCAGTATGGCGTCGATTCGCGACAACGATCGAGACAGTTCTGCCAGGCCCGGCACAGCGTGAAGCGCTGTGGAAGCAGTCACTGCACATGATCGCCGTCGACGAGGACGACTTTGCCGTGCTTGCGCAGCACTCGGCTGGGATGTCCGGAGCCACGATCCGCACCCTAGCGATGGACATCGCCCGCACTGAAGTGCTCGCAATGACCCCAAAACTGAGGCTTCCACACGCCATGCGTAAGCTGGCACGATTCCAAGGACTCGGCATCGCTGACGGAGTTGGGGATGAAGTGCGGATGCTTCGCAACCTGAGCGCCGCGGTTTTCACGCACCGCAACATCAGTGACGTGCTGGGCATCAGTACCCGGCAGGTCATCAAGCATCTGAAGGAGGACGATGCCCGAGCGACGTCCAGCGCTCCTGCTGCCGTACGCGGAGCGTGAGCTTCGACCTCGACGCGTCAGCGGACGGACGGCAGACCCGCTCGTGCCAGTCGACCAAGCGCTTCGGCTTCGTCTGCAATCCGCGATTGGCGCCGCGGCGCGGGTTGCCGACGAGCAGCAGGCAAGTGCAGCCTCTCCGCTCCCAGTTCGACTGAAGCTCCGCCCTCGAGCGCTCGCGAAGACAAAGCGGCCGTACTCGTTACTCGCCGACTTCGACCTCACTCCGATCGGTGCAACGACTCCCGGGACCCTGATCCTCCCGGGAACCGCGCGTCGTCTCGAGGGGCTGGCAGCGCGCATTGAACGGGCACGCTCCCAGGTAGACGTCTTCAGCATCTCCACGATTGACGAGATCGCGCCGTGGGACGTCGTTCACGATGCCTTCGGAGCCGAAACGCGCGAGGACGCGGAGGAGCTGTTGCGCGTAGCGGCGCGGGACGAGCGTGCGCTTCGCGTGACGTTCTTCCCCTGGGTAGCCGACCGCTTCGCTCCCCTCTCCGGCGATGCCGGGTCAGTGCTCCCGGCGGGCGGGACAGGTGAAGAGCTCGTCGCATTCTTCCGTGAAGAGTTCGCCCTGGACGTTGTTGTCCCTCGCCTGCTGCACGGGCAGCCAACGGTGTATCTGCGGGCTGGGCAGGTGCCTCCGCTGGAAGTGTTTGACCAGATGCGAGGCATCCGGACCGTTGCGCTCGCCACGGAGTACTCACCGTTCGATGATCAGACTCCGCAGATCGGTTATGCGGCGCATCACCTCGCCGACCACACCACGGTGGAGGTCCCCAGCACGGATGACCCGGTCGTGGGCGTGCTCGACTCCGGCGTATCAAGTCCGTGGTTGGAACCGGGCGTTGCGGGGCGTTCCACTTCGGTCGCCGCCGCCGATGCCGATCCGTGGCACGGCACCTTTGTCGCGGGCCTGCTCATGGCAGGCGCCCAGCTCAACGGTAACGCCTTGCCCTCGGATGTGGCACGGGTGTACGACGCGCATGTTCTGCCTCGCGGAACAATCGACGAAGGAGAACTGTACGAACGTGTCCGAGACGCAGTCCTTTCCGCTGCCGACATCAAGGTGTGGAACTGCTCGTTCGCAAGCCACGAGGAATCGGATACCGAGTACGGCTCGTTTGCCCGGCAACTCGACGCCCTCTCGGATGAAGCCGGAGTGCTGTTCGTCCAAGCAGCCGGTAATTTCGGCGGCATCGTCCGCGAGTGGCCGCCCTGTCCGGGCAGGCGGTACCGAGACGGCCTCGCAAGCCCGGCAGAGGCGCTCCGCTCACTCACCGTCGGAGCACGCGCGCACAAGGGTGGCATCGTCCCGGAGGGTGCCCCAGCGTCCTACTCCCGCCGAGGGCCGAACTTCGCCGATCTGACGAAGCCAGAAGTGAGTCACGCCGGCGGCGATCGCGACGCCGCGGAGCTCCTCGGCGGATTCGGTCTCCTGTCGCTCATCCCCTCCGGGCACGTCGCGGAGTCCGTCGGTACCTCTTTCGCCGCACCAGCGGTGAGCGCCATCGCAGCGAACCTCTGGGCGCAACTCGAAGACGGCGCAGCGACGGAACCCACCGCTGAACTCGTCAAGGGGTTGATCGTCCACTCGGCGTTCACGAACAGCTCCACGGATCCCCTCATCGGGCAGAGCGGCCAGTTCCGGCAGTATCACGGTTGGGGAACACCGTCGCCGACACTCGACATCCTCGCCAACGAGCAGCACACTCTCACCACTGTGCATCGAGTGTTGATGACGCCCGGAGTCAACTGGTACAAGCGACCCTTTCCCGTGCCGCCGCCTCTACTCGGCCCGGACGGAAAGTTCAGCGGGGAAGTGATTGTAACAATCAGTTACGCACCCCCACTCAAAGTTGCCTTCGGCGCTGAAGCCATCCGCTACGACATCAGCGGAAGCTTCGGCGCGTTCCGCTTCGATGACGACGGAACGGAACAGTTCAAGCAACTCACACGACCAGGACGGGCGCTCTCCAACTGGGAGGCACAGCAGAAGGCTGACGGGAAGTGGGCGCCGGTCAAGACGCAGCGTGCGATCCACCCGTCAGGTGTCGCGGGCGGCGATTGGGCGCTCCGGCTCGAAATGACCGAACGCATGACGAACGAGATACAACAGCAGCAGCAAGTGTATGTCATTGTGACGTTCAAATCCCTCGATCCGGCGGTTGATATCTACACGCCCGGCGTCGAGGCATTCGAGCGCGTCAATATCGAGCATCAAGAGCTCATCCGCAGCGCACAAATTCGGGTGGACGCCGTCTCAAGCTGACGGCACGAGGGAGCCCGCGGCCTGTGTAAGACTGAGAACCATGATCGAGGTGTCGCCAACGCAGGCGCGGCTGGTGACCCTGCACCGCATCTTCCGGCCGTCTTCACCCACCCATGACGCCAACCTCTTCCGCGGGCGTCGCCGCGAAATCGAGAAGGTCCTCGACGCGGCGTCACAAGACGGACGGCACGTCATCGTCTACGGGGAACGAGGGGTAGGGAAAACCTCCCTGTCGTACATCGTCCGCGAGATATTCCAGCAGACCCGGCCAGCGATCGCTGTCCGAGTCCAATGCTCACAAGGCGACACGTTCGGTAGCGTCTGGAGGACGTTCGCTCGCGAACTTCGCCGCGCGACGCGAATCATGGACGCCGCCGCGCAGCGGTCGTTGGAAGCGGCCGTGCACGAAGTGGAACTTGCGCTGGAGTATCCGGACCCGTCAGGACCTGGGCCACGGGAGGTCGCTGCCGCCGTCGAGAAGCTGTCTCAGCAGGTACCCCTGATGATCATCATCGACGAGTTCGACCGGTTGCAGGGTGGCGACCTGACAGTACCGTTCTCGGATCTCATCAAGCAGCTGTCGGATGGTCTCGTGCCGGCGACACTCGTGCTCATCGGAGTCGCGGATGACATCACGCAACTCCTTGACGGGCATCAGTCGCTCAGCAGGAATCTGCTGCAGGTCGCCATGCCACGAATGAGCATGGGTGAGCTGGCGGCAATCGTGCTCGGCGGATATAGCGCCTACTCCGAGATCATGGGTGAAAAGCTGCAATGTGACCGTGATACGGCGCAGGCTATTGCCCGCATCTCCGATGGTTTTCCGTACTACACGCATCTGCTTGCCGGCGCGGCAGGCGCTGTCGCTATTCGCGCAGGGGACGACAGTATTACGCGGCGGACGGTTTTTGGTGCTCTGGTTCACGCTGTTGACGACGCCGATCATGCAATCCGCTCGAACTACACAGCTGCCGTCACCGGACGTGCTGACGCGCGGATCGGCCCGACGCTCCTTGCGTGCGCGCTGGCCGGCGCGGACGACCTGGGGTTGTTCTCGTCCACAGACGTCGCTCGCGCGCTGAGCGCCGTGCTCGGTGAGCCGCGAAACGCTGGACACGTGAACAACCACTTACGACGGTTCGCCAGCGAGGGTATCGACGTCCTCGAGGAGCGCCGACTCGGAGAACGTCGTATCCGTTACCGGTTCCGCGACCCGATGATGAAGCCGTTCGTCGTCATCAAGGGCCTTGAAGACCAACTTATCCCGGAGACTTTTTAGAGACACGCCGCTACCCCGGTAGCGCGCCTCGCGTGCATCCCGTAGAATTTTGGAACCACGAAGCGCGCGCGACGGCGCGCGGTGCATACAGTATTCCGACATGCAGGATGTGCTTCGCTGGCAACTGGCGGTTGTTCGCCGCATAGATTCAAAGTGTTCCGCTTTCAGGGTCCTCATTGGAGGGCTCTGCCACCAGAGGAGGGGCCATGACAGCGCTACTGACCGGACTTGCCGCAGCGGAAGTACAGGAGCGCCTTGCCGGTGAGCAGGAGCGTCAGCAGTGGGGGAACACCGTCGAAGCTGCGCGTAAGGCGCTGCCGCAGGACGGTGAGCGTGTGCCCCTCGAGTCGTACCTTCGTACCGTCATGACCAGTGCACGCGTCGACTCGCTGACGGCAAAGCGAGCGCTTAGCCACCTGCGCGCCCGTGCGGAAGCGCAGTACACCTTCGGGCAGGGCGTATCTCGTCCGAGCGCGACGCGCTAACGCGTGACGGAAACTGCGCCGCCGGCTGAGGCGGAGTGGGGGACTGAGCGTCCGGTACAGCTTCCGAACGATGACGAGGGCCCGACAGGGCGCTCAGCCGGGGAACGTGACGCGGACCGGGTGCTGTATGCACCGGAGTTCCGGCGTCTCGCTGGTGTCACGCAGGTGATCTCCCCGCAAGTCGACTTCGTGTTCCACGATCGCCTGACGCACTCGTTGAAGGTTGCGCAGGTGGCACTGCGTCTTTCCGAGCAGCTCCGGCAGAAGTTCCTTCTGGAGCACCAGGCGTTCGACGAGAAGCAGCTGCTCCTCGACTCGTCCGTTTGCTACACGGCCGCACTCGCGCACGATCTCGGGCACCCGCCGTTCGGCCATGCTGCGGAGGTGGCGTTGCAGGAGATTCTCGAGGAGCGGCTCGGCGAGGGGAAGCACAACGGGCAACTGCTTGACGACTCGTTCGAGGGTAACGCTCAGACGTTCCGCATCGTCAGCAAGCTGAGCTTCCGCAAGGAGGGTGAAGACGGCCTGAACCTTAGCTGGCGGACCCTCGCGGCGATCAGTAAGTACCCGTGGCAGCACGGCAACGAGCGGACAACGAGCCACGGGAAGCCAAAGTGGGGTTACTACAACACTGAGGCACCCTACGAGGCTCATCTCGCCCGGCTCGGTTACATCCGTCCCCACGGCGACGCTGAGGACATCTGGCAGTCGCTTGAGGCGCAGATCATGGACTGGGCCGATGACATCGCCTACGCCGTACATGATCTTGACGACTTCTACCGAACAGGCATGATCCCGCTCAACCTCCTCCGGCGAGCTGGCGGAGATCTCGCAACGGAACTCGACGACCTTGACGAGTCAGAAGACTGGAGAGAGGTCTACGAGAACGGCGTCGCAAGTGTTCGTAAGCACATCACGTCGGACGAGATCAGCGATGAGCGGCTCGACGAACTGATCGAAGAACTCCGCGGGTATCTCCGCGTTGGGAAGTTCGATGGGTCAGCGACTGCGCACGAGGACCTCCGTGACCTGTCCAGTGAACTCATTCGCCAACTTTCGTCCGAATGCTCAGTGCAGATTCACTCGGTGAGTGGGAAGCCTTTTCTTCACGTGACGACCGAAGGGCGGGCGAAGGCTGCGTTCTTGAAGAGCATCACCCAGCTGTACGTGCTCGGAGACTCGTCTGTGGAACTGATGCAGGTTGGGCAGACTCGAGTCGTCCGGGAGCTCTTCACGGAACTGTGGACAATCGGCAAGAAGCACTACGCAACGCAGGGCGAGCGGCGCCGGCGACGACCACTGCCGGCCCGTTTCCAGCACTACCTGACCAACAGCCTCCGATCGAAAGAGTTCGATGTCTACGGCGGGCAGGAGCGGAAGCTCGCCCGAGCGACGGTTGACTTCATGTGCTCCCTGACCGACCGGCAAGCATCGCTCCTGCACCAACGGCTCACCGGCGACAACGTCGGTTCCCTCCCGAACTATTGGATGCGGGTCTAGCGCGATACGTTGTCGGTGGACCGCGCCTCACCGGTGTGGGGCCGTCACCGGGTGGAGCAGCCTCCGCGGGTCACCTCTACGCTTGTGTCATGGGTCGACCTACGCGAGCACTGCCGTCAGAGCTCACTGCTGCTCCCTGGCCGGAGCGCCCATCCTCGGACCGGTTCGCGGAGGTGGACCGGCAATTTGTCATCAAGCTTCGCGCTGCAATGGCGGGTCGGACGCTTCGCGAAGTGGCTGCTGACGCTGGCATCGGACACGTGACGCTGCAACGGGTCCTCACGGGCAACGCGTGGCCTGACCTTCACACCATTGCTCGCCTCGAAGATGGTCTTGATGCGCAACTGTGGCCGGTTCGTTCTCGACAGTGAGATTCAGACGCGTCAGACGCTGCAAGCGCTGCGATGCTGCGCACCGCTCATCATGCTCAGGTGTGCGTCCCTCAGCGCGGCGCTGGCCGACCGTGCGCCGCTCAACCGTCCACGTCATCGCCGACGTGACGAGCGTCACCGACCTGTTGCACATCCCGCTTCGTTGTCAGCCGGAGACAGTAGGCGGATACTCTCTCTCCTGCCGAAGTGCAGCGGCATAGCGGTTGAACCGTGTCGCGAGAGCTATTGAATGTAGGCGGGTGCGCGCGTCTTCCAGGTCAGGGTCCGGCGGGTACCACAGGCCCTTCGTCACGATGGCGAGGAGTTGCATATCCGACCACGTAGCGTCGTCAGTGAGCGTGAAGTCCGGCGGTGGCGGCGTGGTGTCCAGCCCGCAACGGCGGTCGTATGCGTTTCGGTCAGCGACGAACCGCAACGCAAGGCGCCTCAGTCGACGGTGAGCCGCCCCGGCCGGGCTGGCGACCACCTCCCGAGTTTCGAGGTCGAGCCGAGCGAGGCACTCCACGTCACTGTCGTCACTGGTGACGAAGACATTCAGCGTCGAGTTCCGTTCCGTCGCCCGAACATGCACTCCGGGCGGGGGAAGAAATGACACCGGCCAGCCGACGCGGGGGACGTCCCGAAGACGCGCCCACGCAACGAACGCCAAGAGTGAGTCGGACGTGGTCATAACTAGGAACATACCGGATCGTGGCCAGCTCGTTGCAAGCTGATGACTATTGCGACGTCGTTGCGCTCGCGGGCTCGCAGGCGATGCGACCGGTGATGGCGCCCACGGGCCGGTGGGCGCATACTGATGACGTCGTCAGACCCGGCAGTGGGGCTTGCCGGACCCAACCTCGACATCCGTCCACAACAGTCCCTATCTCAGATGGTCGCGCTTCCGCGCGCCTGAGGTAGGGAGCTGCGATGAACGATGACCAGACGAGGCCGACGGTGATCGTCGTCGGAGTGCAGCACGAGCAGGTCTGCGCCGTGGTCGAAGTAGCTGCGCAGTTCGCGCAGCGGTTCGGCGCGGCTCTGGTGTGCGTGACGGTGGATTCGTCACTCCTGAGCGCCGGCACTCGGTCGGACGGATCCGCCATCGTCGAGGCGATCGACCCGGACACGGCGGGTCGCGGTGACACCAAGCCGGCGGCTTGGGTTTGGCGCACTTCGGTGAAGCAGCGAGGGCAGGTTGGTACGACTCCGACCTGATCGATCTCGCACCGTCAGCTCGGCAGATTGTGGCGGAGGTCGTATCCGGTGTCGGCGAGGAACTGCAGCTGATCCCGTACTTCTTGCAACGAAGCCGCGTCGTCGTCGTTGCGGAAGTCGGCGCGGAGGAGCGTGTTTGCAGTGATGATTTCGTCGGTCCGGTCCCGGTATCCGGCGGCGGCTGCGGTGAGGAAGATGGTGGGGTCCGCTGGTCGGATGAGTTCGGCGCCGGAGAAGCCGATCGTGTCGGGTTCAAACCCGAGTGCCGCCATGTCGACTTCTTCCTCAGCGAACGCGACGAGCCGGTACGGCATCTCGCGTTTGCTGATGGCGGGGTAGCCGGGGCGGTCGGAGATGGCGCGGCCGGAGATGCGGCAGCCGGCGCTGATGAGATGTTCCGCCTGCTCGACGAGCGGCAGGTCGGAAGTCCACCGGGTCCTGACGCCGCCTGGTCCGGGGTAGCAGGCGATCGCGAAGTCCACGAGCCCACCGACCTGCCGCGACTCCCAACCGATGTCGGTGCGGTGCACACGTTTCCCGAGGCGCGCGAGCGCGTCATCCACCTGGCCAGCAGTCAGCCCTGCCCTCACGAGCCGGTCGAAGGTGGAACCGTTGACGGCAAGCATCCGCGCGACGGCAAAGGTGACGTAGATGGGTGCGGCGTCCTTCCACCTCTCCTTCGTCCCGAGGGCTTGTCTGCCGTCGATCCAGACGCGGCGCCGGTCGACGTCGACCAGCAGCACCGTCGTCGTCTGTTCCGCGAGCGCGATTTGTGTCGCGGTGACGGTGCGTGGTGTCAGCAGGAGCAGTTCCGCCTCGTTCGGGTCGTCGTCGCGGGGGCGTTGGGTGAGTGTTGGGAAGCGTGCACGACGGCCGTCGGCGAGGCGGATCGTGTCGTGCGACTCGACGATCGCGCGAAGCCCGGCGAGCTTCAGGACGGAGAGCGCATCGGTGAGGTCGGTGGTGTCGCCGAGCCCGTACGGCATCGTGATCTGCGGCCGGCCGGAGTACGCGGCGGCGACCCATTCGAGCCCAGGCGTCATCAGTTGCGTCCTTCCGGCGCGTCGGGTCGGGTGAGGGCGATGAGCCATCGGGTCTCTTCGAGGAACGGTTCCCACCCATCGCGGGTGTCGCTGTGGGCTGGTTCGCAGATGTTGCCGGTGTCGGTGCTGCGGATGGTGACCTGCCGCAGCACGGTGCTGGGTGGGTCGCGGAAGAACACGTGCCCGTGCACGCCGGTGACGTCGAAGGCGATGTTGAGGAGGAACAGGTCCGGCCGGCTGCTCATGGGCGCCAATGCCGTCCGCGGAACAGGGCGATGATCGTCGTGAGGGGCCGGCCTTGCAGCAGCCAGGTCAGTGGCGTGAGTGGTTCGTCGTCGACGCTGAGGAAGTCCAGGGGTGTGGTCATGAACTCGGTCATCGCTGCGGCGTCGAGGAGCGGCTGCGGTGCTGCCGCGAGGAGGACGTCGAGGCCGGGTAACAGACTGGACGGGTCGCCGAGCTCGGGGAGCGCGGGCTTGACCAGTTGCCAGTCGGGGATGCGTTCTTCCCCGTCGAGGTCGAAGCTCAGCAGCCGGTTCGCCTCGAACAGCTCACCGACGTCGTCGATGCTGATCTGCAGGGCGGCAGCGGCTTCTGCTTCGGTGAGGGTCGAGTCGAGCAGGTGCCGGCGGATGCGGGCCTGGGTGGTCTGCCACCAGTCCTCGGGGATGTCTGCTGGGCCGACGGCGGAGTGGTCGGGTTGGCGGGGGATCTGTCGGCCTTCATCGGCGTACGCGCTGAGCTGTTCGCGGGTGACTTCCCCGCGGGCGTACATCCACAGCTGCGACTGCCACGGCATGTCGTCCGGGAACCCTTCCAAGTAGCCCGAGTGGATCACCGCCCGCACCGCTTTCTCCCGCTTCGCGATCTCGGAGGCGGGGATAAGGAGGGTCTGCACGATCCGGTGCGCCTCCCGCACCGCCGGCACCGTCAGGTCCGACAGGACCGTGTTGGTGTTGTCGTAGAGCTCGTACCCGGGCTCCTTATCGACCGGACGGACGAGGATCTGCGTCAGGCCGGCGTCGGGATTGTCGGTGTCCTCGAGGAGCACGTGCCCCCAGAGGATCCGGTCGTTCGAGAGGTGCAGGGACACCAGACGTTGCATGAGCGGGAACCTCCAGAGAGAACGGGCGCGGGCAGGTCGGGTCAGGACTTGGGGAATTCGGCGGTGGTGCGGCCGATGCGGTCGGGTGTGTAGCGGAGGAGGAACCGCATGATCCGCTTCGCTTCGACCATCTCCGACACCGACGCGTCCTGCCGGTTCGGCTCGACGTTGATGAGACGGAACCAGGGCGACTCGTCGGCGTGATCGATGAGGACCACGGCCGGCTTCTCTTCACGCTGGTCCGGGTCGGTGAACATGACGGAGCCGAAGAACCGGGTGTCGTCGTAGGCAAGCGTGAGTGACAGCAGTTGCAGCATCAGCCCGCCCCGCCGTCATCGTTGCCGCTGCTGTTGCCGGGGTGCCAGCGGAGGTCGTGGGCGAGGTCGGATCGGAAGTGCAGCAGCTGCCGCAACCCGTTCACCGCACCCGTGTTCGCGGCCACCCAGTCGTCTTCGTAGAGGACATGCGCGGTGATGAAGTCGTTCGTACAGCACCCCTCAGCGCTGGTGAGGATGGTGGTGTCCTGCGGGATGATGACCTTCACCGTCGCGTCATTCGCCGACGCCGGCTCGTAGCCGAGCGCCTGCATGTCGGGGTGGTCGGCAAAGAACGCGGTCAACCGGTCCGGGGAGACGAGGACGCCGGACTGCTGCGCCGCCCACCGGTCCGACATCACCCCACCCAGCGCAAGCAGTTCATCCGCTTGCTGGTCGATGGTGTCGTCGCGCCGCCAGCAGGTGCGGGCCCCGCCGGATCCCGGGTACGCCGCGAGAGCCCAGTCAACCAGTGCGAGTCGGTCCGTGGCTTCCCACCCGAGAGGCGTGTGGAACACGTGCACGCCGAGGGCCGGCATCGCGGCGCGCACCTCCTCGAAGGGAACACCGATGCGGTCCGCGATGGCGTGCGTGCCGCCGCCGTGCATGACGATGCTGCGGGCGATCGCGAACACGGTCCGCCACCACGGGGTCGCTTCCCGCTGCATCGACGTGCCGTGCACCTGCCGGCCGTCCGCCCACACCCGCCCGCGCTTCCCGTTCACGACCACGAGGTCTGGGTATCGGCGGACCAGTGACAGCACCCCACCTTCGGACCCGCCGGGCAGGAGGATCACGTCGTCCACGCGGCCGCCATCACCGTCGTCGTCGGTGATGGTGGTGGTCGGGTCCGGGGTGGCGAGGAACGCGGTGCGGCCGTCGTCGAAGCGGAGCCGGTCGAACGCTTCCACCCGTGCCGGCATTCCGGCAGCGGCGAGGGCGGTGAGGGTCTGGGTGATGTCGATCGTGTAGCCAAGCCCAAACGGCAACGACAGGATCGTCTGCTCGTGGCGAATGTCCTGCACCCACTGCCGGTCAGGCATCAGCCGGCCCCACCACGTCCGGACCACGGCCTGCCGCACGCAGTGCGGTCAGCACGTCCATCACCTGGGTCGCTGCTTCCAGCAGCGGGTCAGCAGGATCCGTCAATCGCGTTCCGTTGAGGAGCGTGAACACCCACCCGTCCTCGCTGGTGCGGACGTTGACGGTGCGTTGCAGGATCTTCGGTCCGGTGGAGTTCGTGAACGTCATTCCCGCCACCGTCGGCCAGATCACCGCGTCGAACTGCGCCGACAACGACAGCAGCCGCAACGGCACCGGCTCGAACCGCGGCGGACGGTGGTCAGGCATCGCGAGCCAACCGCGGGTCGTCTTCCGACAGCCGCTCCAATCCGAGCCCGGACGCGTCGAGAATCGCGTCCTCTGACTCCGTCGTGGCGACGAACGACCCGATCTGCGCATTGACCGCGACAAGAGTGCCGATCCGACTCCGCGCGTCTAACACCACCGCGGCGACCTCCTCGTCGGTGCAGTCCGACGTGTGCTCCGGTCTCGACGGGTGCAGGGCCGGGAACTCCAGCTGCTGCACCGGCGGATGCCACTTCACCCCGATACGCAGCACGCGGTCGTCGGTGTCGTTGCGGTAGAACATCGACCCGAACGGGTGACCTTGGTCGAGGGTGAGGTCCGCGCCGTACAGCGTCCAACCGTCGGCAGCGTAGGCGGGATCCCAACGCTGCACAGTGAGGGCGCCGATACCCATCGTGAGACCTGGAATGAGGGCTTGGCCTTCTTGAACTTCCACGTGCAGCTCCCGAAGGTCACTCGGAAGCTCGCCGCGGAAGTGCGTGAGAGGCACTCGCGCTACTCGGTGTCCTGCCGCGGCGTGTTGCCGTTGCGGCACGTCATCTGCTCGGCCGGTCATCGCGCCACCCTCCTAGGACGGCACCCGCCACCCCACGCTGTTCATAGTAAGGACCAGAGTGCCACTTGTCGAGATGCCGTACGGGTGAGACCGAGGCGACGGCACTATTCCCCGAAGAGTCCGTACATCCCGGCCCTCCACCGAATGCACAAAGCTGACGGTGGTTTCGGCTGAGCGGGAGGCGCCCCCGCGCCAAGTGGAACGAGCGAACAGCTATGTTGGCGACGCTGACAGCTACCGGTTCTTGCTCAGCAAAGGCGATTGCGCCCCGCTGACAGTGCAGTCCCGCGCCGTGTTGCCAGCCGATTGGGTAAGTCCACTCCCGGCGACCCGCGCACCACGACGAAGCAGAGGAACGCGCTCGCGTTCAGGACGACAAAATTCGCTGAGCGGTGGGGTGC
Source organism: Microbacteriaceae bacterium PS02333 (assembly GCA_029959665.1). GTDB lineage: Bacteria > Actinomycetota > Actinomycetes > Actinomycetales > Microbacteriaceae > Curtobacterium > Curtobacterium guangdongense. The sequence continues at coordinate 2,754 of JASCOI010000005.1, read as the reverse complement.
AACAGCTAGCGTTCGGCCGGCGGGAACTGCATGTACTGGCGGAATCGCCGATGCGCTGCCAGTGCCACGACTGCGGCGACAGCTGCGCATCCGCTCATCACCAACCAGGTGTTCGTCGGGGACACGGCGAACAGCAGCCCGAAAAGTACCGGTCCGAAGGTGCTGCCGATGTAGGAGCCGCTCTGCGTCAAGAGCGTCGCCCCCGGTGTGGCCGCACCCATGGCGTCCGACACCACGAAGTGAATCAGTCCTGGCCAGCCATACGCTCCGGCGAACGCGATGATGCCACCGACCACGAATTGCCAGGACGCTGGGCCGCTCATCAGCGCCAACCCGCCCGCGCCGCTGAGCATCAACACTGCGACGGCAAGGAGTGCTTTTCCGTGGCTTCGGCCGACGATCCAGCCCGCGAACGTGCGCATCCCCGCGGCGGTGAGGCTGGCCACGAGCAGCAGCACACCGGATCCGGAACTGCTGATGCCGACCTGATGCGCCCCGGACACGATGAACGCTCCCATCGCGTTGGACTGGAACGAGCCGATCAGCGTTGTGGCCCCGACCGTGAGCAAGAACGGCATCGCCGCTCGCGGTAGCCGCGCCCGAGCGTGGACAGCACCGCGGGTATGGCGTGGATCCTGCGCAAGGCCTCGTATCCACAGCAGGAGGAGCAGGCACAGCACTGATGCGGGAGCGAACGCCCACCGCCACCCGAAGGCTGCGACGATCAGCGGCAACGACGCGCCGGTGATCACTGATGCGATCGGGATCGCGGCCTGTTTCACGCCAAACGCCAGAGCTCGACCAGCCTGGCGGACGTGTCGGATGATCAAGCTGTTCGACGAGGGATGGCCGAGCGCGTTGGATGCTCCGCCAACCGCTGCCCAGACGATGAGGAAGTGCCAGGTCGGTGTCAGCACGGCGCTGCCAACCAGGCTCACCGTAGCGAGGAGGACGGTGAGCAGCATGAGGGCTCGAGGGGAGACCGAGCGGACGAGCCGGCCCGCGGAAAGCGCCACCGCGGAGGAGCTAGCCCAGTACGCCGCTGCGATGAGTCCGACCACCTGCGGCCCGAAATGCAGCTCGAGTCCAGCTGCCGGCGCGATGACACCGACAAAAGAGATGGGGAACGTTGTCGCGACCGTAACGGCGGCCGCGATCGCGACGGACGCCCGAGCCTTCGCAGCGGGCACTGACGCGATCAGTGGCGTGAGCCGGCGTCGGTGCGCACCGGATCGGGCACCGCACCGGGAGTACCACCGTCATGGCGCATGCGGATGAGGCTTGCGATGGAGGCACCCGCGATGGCGACAACGATCACCACGAGCGAGACCCAGGTGGGGACGTCCGGCGCCCACGCGAGCCCGTGTCCGCCGTTGACGAACGGGAGCTCGTTCTCGTGCAGGGCGTGCAGGACGAGCTTCACGCCGATGAACGCGAGGATGAGCGCGATCCCGTACTTGAGGTAGACGAGCTTCTCGAGCAGCCCGCCGAGGAGGAAGTACAGCTGCCGCAGCCCCATCAAGGCGAAGACGTTGGCGGTGAACACAATGAACGCGCTCTGCGTGATGCCAAAAATCGCGGGGATGGAGTCCAGCGCGAACAACAGGTCCGTGGTGCCGATCGCGATGAGCACGATCAGGAGCGGTGTGAAGTGCCGTGTTCCCTCGACGTTGGTCTTGAGCTTCATACCGTCGAAGTCGTTGGTGATCTTGACGCGTCGACGCAGCAATCGGATCAGAGCGCTGTCCTGCTGCTCGTCGTCGTCCTCTTCGCGGAGCTGCTGGACGGCCGTCCAGATCAGCCAGGCGCCGAAGATGTAGAAGATCCACGAGAAGTTCTCCACCAGCCCCGCCCCGAGCAGGATGAACGCGCCGCGGAGTACCAGGGCGATGATGATGCCGAGCAGCAGCACCGTCTGCTGAATCGGCTTCGGGACAGCGAACCGCGCCATGATGATGACGAAGACGAACAGGTTGTCGATGCTGAGGCTGTACTCGGTTAACCAGCCGGCGACGAATTGTCCCGCCGCGTTCCCGCCGGCGAACACGAGCATGAACGCGGCGAAAACGAGCGCCAGCCCAACGTAGATCCCGACCCAGGTGCCGGACTCCCGAAGGCTGGGGGTGCGGGGTCGACGGGCGACGATGACCAGGTCGGCGAGGAGGATCGCCACGACGGCGACCATCGACCCAACTTCGAATACGACTGGCAGCTCAGGCATCCGGGAACTTCTCTCTGTGTGGTGGACGTCGCAACTGCAGGATCAGCGTGCGTGTCCCGCGGAGCCGAGAACCTGCGTGAACTCGATGACCTCTCGAGCGAGGGCGGTCTCGGCGACCTTGCCCCAGGCGCGCGGGTCGTACTGCTTCTTGTTGCCGACCTCGCCGTCGACCTTGAGCACACCCTCGTAGCCCCGGAACATCGAGTCGGCGATCGAGCGCGTGAACGCGTACTGCGTGTCCGTGTCGATGTTCATCTTGATGACGCCGTTGCGGACGGCCTCGTGGATCTCGTCGTCGGTCGAGCCGGAGCCGCCGTGGAAGACGAGGTCGAGCGGGTTCTCGCCGGTGCCGTGCTTGGCGGCGACGGCGGCCTGGATCTCGCCGAGGAGTTCCGGACGGAGCTTGACGTTGCCGGGCTTGTAGACACCGTGCACGTTGCCGAACGTCAGCGCGGCGATCCAGCGGCCCTTGTCGCCGAGGCCGAGCGCGTCGACGACCCGCTCGACGTCGTTCGGGGTCGTGTAGAGCGCGT
>JASCOI010000059.1 GCA_029959665.1 Microbacteriaceae bacterium PS02333 | reverse complement strand
TGGCCGTTGATCCGCCGGGTGGTGCCGTTGGTGGTGGCTGCGGTTGCTGCGGTCGTGGTGCTCGGGGTGTGGATCGCGACGCGGTTGGGCACGATCGAGGCCGTCCTCGGCACCGTCTACCCCGGACACCGGCTCGAGCACACCGGTGCCCTGCCGAACTCCGGTCTCGTCGCGATGTTCAGCGGGCCGTTCCAGGGCGCCCTGCAGAACGGCGTGAACGACTACCTGTCCTTCAACCCGTCCGAGGCGTCCGCCCCGATGATGCTCTGCGTCTTCCTCGTGCCGATGCTCGCGTGGCTGGCGTTCCGGGGCGGATGGCGGGCCTCGCGCATCGACTGGCTCGCGCTCTCGGTGCTGGCGGCCGGCGCGCTGGTGTTCGCGTTCCTGCTGGTCCCCGGGTGGGACCGCGTCGCCCACCTGCTCCTCCTCGACCGCTCGACGACCAGGCGGCTCCGGTTGGCGTTCGACCTGCTCAACGTCATCGGGTTCGCGGTGGTCGCGATGCGCCTCGACCAGCAGCGACGGCGTGGCCCGTGGATCCCGACGGCGCTGGCGATGGCCCTCGCCGGCGGTGCGACCCTGGCCGTCTGGGCGGTGCTCCGCGTGCGGGCGTTCAGCGTGATCGACGCCGCGCACGACTGGCGACTCGTCGGACTGCTGCTCGTGCTCGCGGTGGCCTTCGTCGCCAGGCGGTTCGTGCTCGCGGGCGCTGCGGCCTTCCTCGTCGCGACGCTCCTCGTCGGGCTCGGCGTCAACCCGCTCTACCGCGGCGTGTTCGAGCTGCCGGAGGACACGAAGGCCGGACGCGCGATCGAGGCCATCGAGGCGAAGCACCCCGACGCGAAGTGGGTCGGCATCGGCACCACCGCGCAGACGGCCATGCTCGTCCAGTCCGGCGTGCACGCCTTCAACGGTGTCCAGACGTACCCGCCGAAGGAGATGTGGCACGAGATCGACCCGTCCGGCAAGTACGAGGACGAGTGGAACCGCCTCGCGAACGTCAACTGGACGGTCGGGAAGGGTGAGCCCACCGTGACGAACCCCTACCGCGACCAGGTGCTCGTGACGTTCGACGCGTGCAGTCGCTTCGCGCAGCGCAACGTGCAGTACGTGCTGTCGGACTCGCCCGTCGACTCGTCGTGCCTCGCGCAGGTCGGGGACTACCGGCAGGGCGGTCTCGACATGCACGTCTACCGCGTGGACTGACCTGCATCACCGGACGGCGGTGTCTGCGCTGGGAGAGCGCCGCCGTCCGCTACGATTCCCAGCGGCCGGTGCGCGTTCGGCCACGGAAGGGACCGTCACCGAACGCCTCGGCGCAACCGTCGGCTCCCCGCCGAGGCACAGCAGCGAGAGGACCGACGTGAGCGTTTCGACCGGGACCGTGGGAACGGCAGAACCGATCGGGTGGCGTCAGCGGGTGTCGGCGTTGGTGGAGCCGCGGGTGTCTGGGTTGCCGCGGTTGTGGGTGGTGGTGTCGTTCCCGGTGCTGGTGGTGGTGGTGCTGGGGGTGTTGACGGTGTTGGGGATCTCGGGGTCCTCGACGGGGAACTTCTGGGGGTTCTTCGGTCAGGGTGCTGATCCGAACCTGTTGGCGGGGTCGCCGCGTCCGATTCGTTCGGATGAGTGGTTGGTGCAGTCGTCGTGGATCGTGTCGCAGGTGCAGCAGGGGTTCCCGGTGGTGAACCACACGTTGCCGGGTGGGATGGATGCGACGATCCAGAACGATCTGCCGTCGTGGGATTGGTCGAGTCTGTTCCGGCCGCATGTGTGGGGTTTCCTGGTGTTGCCGGTGGCGCAGGGGATGGCGGTGCGGTGGTGGTTGCCGTTCGCTGGGTTGTTGATCGGTGCGTTCGTGTTCCTGGTGTCGGTGATGCCGCGTCGTCCGGTGACGGCTGCGGTGTTGGCGGTGGCGTTGGGGTTCAGTCCGTTGGTGGGGTGGTGGTTCCTGCCGACGACGATCTGGCCGTATGCGTGGGCGTTCGCGGTGTTGATCGCGGTGGTGTGGGGTGTGCGGTCGTCGTCGCGGGTTGCGCGGTGGGTGTCTGCTGGGGTTGCCGGGTACTTGACGGTGACGTTGGCGATGTCGATCTACGTGCCGTATGCGGTGCCGGCTGTGGTGGTGGCGGTGTTCGTGGCGGTGGGGTTCGTGTTCTCGGAGCGGTTCGCGGGTGATCCGCGGCTCGCTGGGGTGGAGGGTGCTGCTGGGTGGCGGTGGTGGCCGTTGATCCGCCGGGTGGTGCCGTTGGTGGTGGCTGCGGTTGCTGCGGTCGTGGTGCTCGGGGTGTGGATCGCGACGCGGTTGGGCACGATCGAGGCCGTCCTCGGCACCGTCTACCCCGGACGACGCATCGAGTTCGCCGGCGCGCTCGACTACGAGGGCATCGTCTCGGTGTTCGGCGCACCCTTCGCCGGTGCGCTGCAGAACGGCGTCGCCGATGGCCTCGGACCGAACCAGTCCGAGGCGGCCGCGCCGTTCATGACGATCGTGTTCCTCGTCCCGCTGCTCGTCTGGCTCCTCGTCCGCTCGGTCACGGCAGCCCATGCCGCCGGGTCGCTCCGTCGCCTCGACTGGACCGTCCTCTCCGTGCTCGTGGTCCTGACGGTGCTCTGGTTCTTCCTGCTCATCCCCGGGTGGACCCCGATCGCGAACCTGCTCGGGCTCACCCGATCGACCGACGGGCGGCTCCGGCTGGCCTTCGACCTGCTCGCCGTCATCGGGATCGGCGTCGCGGTCTCGCGGATGGACCGCGACCGGATCCGCGCCAAGTGGTGGGTCGCCCTGTCCGGCGGGGCCGTCGCCGCCGCGTCGATCGTGTGCACCTGGTACGCGCTCCGGCACGCGCAGGCCCCGGTCCTCGCCTCCGCCGCGCACTGGAAGGTCGTGTCGGTGCTCGTCGTGGTCGCGGTCGTGCTCATCGCGTTCCGCCTGGTGCTGCCGGGAACCGTCGCGCTGCTCGTCGGCACGCTGCTGGTCGGGCTGGGCATCAACCCGCTCTACCGCGGTGTGTTCGAGCTGCCGGAGGACACGAAGGCCGGACGCGCGATCGAGGCCATCGAGGCGAAGCACCCCGACGCGAAGTGGGTCGGCGTCGGGACGACCATGCAGACGTCGATGCTCGTCGAGTCGGGCGTGCACGCGTTCAACGGCATGCAGACGTACCCGCCGAAGGAGATGTGGGACGAGATCGACCCGTCCGGCAAGTACCGGAACCAGGCGAACCGACTCGGCAACGTGAACTGGACGGTCGGGACGGGCGAGCCGAAGGTGACGAACCCGGTCCGCGACCAGGTGCTCATCACGTTCGACGCGTGCAGTCGCTTCGCGCAGCGGAACGTCGACTACGTCCTGTCGGACTCGCCCATCGACTCGTCCTGCCTCGCGCAGACCGGCGACTACGACCAGGGCGCGCTCGACATGCACATCTACCGGGTGGTGCGCTGACCGCGCGTCGTCCGTCCGTGGGTGCGTCCGTCGGTCGGTGCGGAACGCACCGACGCGGTCAGACGATCTCGGCGACCGCTTCCTCGGCGCCGTCGCGCTTGTCCGTGAAGACCCACTTTCCGTAGGCGAAGTAGCGGAACACGGTCGCGACGCCCTGGCCGATGAGCGTGCCGGAGACGTTGTCGGCGAGCGGCGAGTCGAGGTGCAGCACGTACCGTGAGAAGCCGAGGCACCCGAGCTGCAGCAGGATCGCGATGACGTTGAGGAGCGCGAACACCATGAAGCTCTTGAACGTCTGCGCGTCCGCACGGTCGCGGTAGGTCCACAGTCGGCTGCCGAAGTAGGTGACGACACTGGCGACGGCGATCGCGATGATCTTCCCGACCAGGGGGAGCGCGAACAGCGGCCCGTGCCCGCCCCAGAACACCAGGGCGTTGTAGACGACTGCGTCGACGACGAAGCCGATCCCGCCGACGACGAGGAACGAGCCTCCTCGCCGAAGGTGCCCGAGGAACCACTCCGATGCGTTCGCCACGTTGTCCTTTCCCGCCCCGGGGTGCGGCGCCAGCCGAATCTCCGGGGAACTGTTAGCCTCTCGCAGGGGTTTCGTGATCACGATCCCGCCGCTCGACATGATCCGTGACCACTGAAGGACCCTATCCCGTGACACCCGACGACCTCGTCATCGCAGCCATCGTGCCCTGCCACAACGAGGCACCGGCCATCCACAAGGTCGTCACCGACCTCAAGGCCGCGGTGCCGGGCATCCACGTGTACGTGTACGACAACAACAGCACCGACGGCACGGACGAGGTCGCGCGTCGCGCAGGTGCCGAGGTGCGCTACGAGCACACCAAGGGCAAGGGCAACGTGATCCGCCGTGCCTTCGGGGACATCGACGCCGACGTCTACCTGATGATCGACGGCGACGACACGTACGACGCGGCCGCTGCACCCGAGATGATCCGGACCCTGCTCGAGGGTCCGTACGACCACATCCTCGGCGTCCGGCAGGACGACCCGACGTCGACGGCGTACCGACCGGGACACGAAGCCGGCAACCGGATGTTCAACCGGGTCGTCGGTCGGATGTTCGGCACCCCGGTGTCCGACATGCTGAGCGGGTACCGCGTGATGTCGCGCCGGTTCGTGAAGTCGTTCCCGGCGCTGTCGCGGGAGTTCGAGACCGAGACCGAGCTCACGGTGCACGTGATGAACCTCCGGGTGCCGCACGCCGAGGTCCCGATCGCGTTCAAGGACCGCGCCGAGGGCACCGAGTCCAAGCTCAACACGTACAGCGACGGGTTCAAGATCCTCTCGCTCATCGCGCACCTGGTCCGGTTCGAGCGCCCGGTGCTCTTCCACGGCCTGATCGGTGCGGTCTTCGCGATCATCGCGCTCGTCCTCGCGATCCCGCTCTTCATCGAGTTCGGTCGGACCGGGCTGGTGCCGCGGTTCCCGACGGCGTTCCTCGCGGCCTCCCTCATGGTCATCGCGTTCCTGACGTGGATCCTCGGGTTCATCCTCGAAGGCGTGACCCGGCTGCGCCGCGAGACCAGCCGGCTGAACTACCTGACGTACTCCGCGCCGGGGACGTCCGAACGCCGGCTGCCGATCAGCCACTCCGCCCCGGAACAGCAGACGCCGTCGGAGATCGCCCGCAAGGCGATGCCCGGCTCGTCGGACCGTGGGGACAGCGCCGCCCGATGACGGAACCGACCGCGCTCGTCGTCATCCCGACGTACGACGAGGCCGAGAACGTCCGCGCGATCATCGACGTCGTGCTGAGCGCCGTCCCGAGTGCCCACGTGCTCGTCGTCGACGACGGCAGCCCCGACGGCACCGGTGACATCGTGGCGTCGATCGCCGAGACCGACGACCGAGTGCACCTCGTGCGGCGTACCGGCAAGCTCGGGCTCGGCAGCGCCTACGTCGCCGGCTTCCGCTGGGGGCTCGAGCGCGGGTACGGCCTGCTCGTCGAGATGGACGCGGACGGCTCGCACCCCGCCGACCGGCTGCCGGCGCTCATCGACGCCGTCACGAGCACCGACGACGTGATGCTGTCGATCGGCTCGCGCTGGACGCCCGGCGGGTCCGTCGTGGACTGGCCGTGGCACCGGCAGGCCCTCAGCCGCGGCGGGAACGCCTACGCGCGCATCATGTTGGGCATCGACGTGCGGGACATCACGGCCGGCTTCCGGGTCTACCGCGCCGAGACGATCGCGGCGATGGACCTCGATTCGATCGACTCGAAGGGCTACTGCTTCCAGGTCGACATGACGCTGCGTGTGCACGACCTCGGCGGCCGGATCGTCGAGGTGCCCATCCAGTTCCGGGACCGACTCCTCGGGGTCTCCAAGATGAGCCAGGCGATCGTCGTCGAGGCGATGCTGCGGGTCACGCAGTGGGGTCTGCAGCGACGGTTCGGGCGGGCTCCGGCGACTCGACGCTGACCTCGGCCGTGGCCCCGGTCGTGGTGCCGGCCCCGGCCGTGGCCTCGGTCGTCGTCCCGGCCGTGGTGCCGGGGTCGATGACGGTCTCGGCGGTGCGGCGCACCGTCGGGGTCCGAAGGAACACCACCACCAGGACGACGAGCAGCGCGGCGCGCATCCACATCGCCGCCGTCATCATCTGCGACGCCCACGTGTCGCCGGTCTCCCCGAGGGCCTGGTAGTACCCGCTCCGGAAGAAGCCCACGGTCAGACAGACGTCGGTGACGAGGTAGGCCGCGATCCACCACCCGCCGAGCCGCAGCACGACGAAGAACGGCAGCAGCCAGAGCACGTACTGCGGCGAGTCGACCTTGTTGCAGACCATGTAGACGCAGAGCATCGCGGCGGACGCCTGGATCCACAGCGTCCGACCGGTCCGCGCACCAACGACGACGGTGACGACGAGCACCGCGAGGATGCCGAGCGCGGTGGACACGGTCGCGAGCATCGACATCGTGTCCTGGATCGGCGACGACAGGTCGGCTGACCGGGGGAGCAGCCCGTAGTACCAGACCGAGAGGGTCGACGCCCCGATGGGTCGCTGGGCCTGGAACTGGAACACCGAGAACCAGCCCTCGAAGTTGACGACCATGAACGGCACGTTCGCGGCGAGGACCACCCCGACGCCGGAGCCGAGTGCGGTGAGGGCCCGCCGGAACCGCCCGGACAGGTCGAGGTCCCGATCGAGCAGCGCGGCGAGCACCAGCGCCGCGAGGAACATCAGCGGGTAGAGCTTGAACGCGCCGCCGAACCCGAAGGCGGCGCCGGCGAGTGCCCAGCGGAGCAGCGGCGGCCAGGTCCGTGGTGCCGAGGTCGCGACGAGGAGCCCCGCGACCGTGCACAGCACCGGCAGCAGGTCCCAGTTGTAGGCGGAGTACAGCGCGAGCGGGGGTGTCGCGGCGAACACCCACGCGCGCCGACCGGCGATCCGCGCGAGCATGAGCGTCACGAGCACCGCGATCACCACGGCGACGGCGGCCGTCACGACGAGGAACTGCTTCGCCGAGTCCGCGGGCAGTGCGGTGATCCACACCCAGATCCCGGTGAGCGTCGGGTACTCGACGGTGCCGCCCCCGAGCCGGGGCGGATCGCCGCGCCACGTCCCGAACACGTACGGGAAGACGTGTGCGCCGAGCTCCCGCTGGTTCCAGAGCGACACGACGTCGGACCAGCACCCGTACTGGTTGACGTACGCGCTCCGCGAGACGTCGGCCGGGCGCGGGACGGTGCAGAGGAGCTTCTGGCCGAGGTTCAGGACGCAGAACAGCGCGGCGACGACGCACATCGCGATGCGCTCGGGGAGACGGGGGTGCACCCGCCAAACCTACCGAACGGTGTCGTCAGCCATGGTGCTCCACGCGCGGCAGCAACCGTCGCCACGACCGGCGCCGCGCCGCGACGACGAGCACCGTCGTGAACACCATCAGCCCCGCGCCGTGCAGCAGGTAGCTCTCGGCCGTGCTCGTGACCGCGAGGAGCACGAGGATCGCCGCCGGCCAGACGTAGGCGACACCGGGGAACGTCGTCGCGGTCACCCAGGCGCGTGCGAACGCGAGGCCGGCGGCCACGAGGAGGATGAGCATCCCGGCGAGGCCGATCTGCAGCCAGGCGTCGACGAACGCGTTGAGCCCCGAGGTGTACCGGACCCCGGCCGGGTCCACCAGGACGGCGAACGGGACGACCTCCTCGCGCGGCCAGGTCCCGACCCAGCCCCAGCCCTGGATCGGGTACTGCGCGATCAGCTGCCGGATCTGCGACCAGAGCGCCAGACGGGTGGCGCTGCCCCCTGCTGCACCGATCTCGGCGAGGAGCCTGCCGCGGACGAGGAACGCGAGGACCGCCACGACGAGGACGAACACCCCGAGGACGGTGTTGACGATCGGCCGGGTGGTGGGTCGTGCGTGTCGGAGGGACCAGAGCGCGAGCGCGGTCACCGAGAGGGCGATCATCGCGAGCCCGGTGATCGGCGACTGGACGAGCATCAGCGCGATCACCGCCATGGCGACGGACCCGATGGCCCGCCACCTGGACACGGAGCGGGTGAGGAACTCCACCACGAAGGTGACGAGTGCGGTCGCGGCGACGAACCCCATGAAGTTGCGGGTGCCGCCGATGCCCTGGATCGGACCGCCGTACGCGATGTCGCCGTGGATGCCGAAGGCGGGGAAGGGCACGTCGAGCACCAGTCCGGAGAGGACCTCGAGCCCGAGTGCGACGACGAGCAGGATGCGGAAGGCGTCGCCGGCCGCACGGATGACCTGCACGAGGTCGCGGCCGAGTGCCAGGTAGAGCCCGAGCCCGACGAAGCAGACCGTCGCGACGAAGCCACGGAGGGCGACCCACGAGTACTCGCTCCACAGCACGCTGAGCGCGCAGTACCCGACGAACGCCAGGAGCGACAGGGGCAGCACGCCGTGCCACTCGATCCGGTAGCGCTGTCCGAGGAGACTCAACCCGGCGAGGACCACGAGCGTCACGAGGACCGCCCACGTGCCGGCGGTGCCCACGAGCGCGGACACGGCCGACTGCCCGAAGGCGAAGAGCAGGACGACGGTCGCGAGCGCCTGGCTGAAGCGACCGCCGGCGGAGAACCCGATCCAGGCGGAGAGGTACCGACGCGCGAGCGCTCGCCTGGTCACCCTGCCGTCCGTCACGTCCCCATCCTCTCGCAACCGGCGGGGTGCGGCGCCGTCCTCATCGCGGTGCGTCGATATCGCCCCACGCGATACTGCCGGTAGGTTTGCTGGTCGATGAGACCCGACCCCAGGCAGCGCACCATCGGACGTGCCGCCGCGCTGCTGCTCGGCGCGGTCCTCGTCGGGCTCGGCGCCGCCGCGCTCGCGTGGTACCGGCTCGGACCGATCGCCCGTGGGACCGCGTGGGCCGAGGACGGTGGGCTCTTCCTCCGCGAGCGACTGCAGTACGGCGTGGACGGCACGCTGCTGCGACCGTACGCCGGGTACCTGCACCTCCTCCCGCGCCTCGTCGTCGACCTCGCCGTGCACCGGCCGATCGAGCAGTACGCGCTCACGGTGTCCGCGTCCTCGTGCGCGATCGTCGGCGTGGTCGCGGGCGCGGTCTTCCTGCTCGCCAGGGACCTCGTGCCGGCCTGGCCCCTCCGGCTCGTGCTCGCCGCGGTCCCCGTCGTGTTCCCGCTCGCACCGTTCGAGATCAGCGGGACGGCGGCGAACCTGCACTGGTACATGCTCGTCCTCGCCCCCTGGCTGTTCGCGTACCGCGCCCGGACCTGGGCCGGTTCCGCGGTCGTGGCGGTGCTCGCACTGTTCGCGGTGCTCACCGAGCTGCAGACGGTCGTCTTCGTGCCCCTGCTGCTGCTCGCCTGGTTGCCGTTCCGTTCCGCGGATGCGCGGCTCCAGGGGCTCCGCGCGCTGCCGGTCACGGTGGTGGCGCTCGCAGCGGGGGCCGCGCAGGTCACCGTGTCGTTGACGACCCCGCGAGCGTCACGTCCCGGGGACCCGACGCTCGCCGACGTCACCCACGGCTACCTGCTGCAGCCGGTCGCGGCGATGGCCGACCGGGACATCGCCGCCGTCGGCCGCCTCGTGGCCGCGAGCGGCTGGTGGGTGCTGCTCGTGCCGGCCGCCGCCGTCGCGGTCCTGCTCGTCGTCGCACTCGTGGTCGCCGCATGGCGGGCCCGCGTGCTCATCGTCGCGCTCGCCGGTGGGTCGGCGGTCGTGTGGACCGCTGCCCTCGTCGCCAACGCCTCGGCGAACGCCGGTTGGGGGACGCTCGACGGGGCCGGGCTCGGTGCGCTGGTGCCCACCCGGTACGCCGCAGCCTCCGGCATGCTGCTGCTGTCCGCCGTGGTGCTCGCCGCGGCCGTGCTGGCTGATCGACGGTCGTGGTCGCGGCCGGTGGACGCGTTCGCCGGCCGGACGGGAGGCGCGGTGCGCGTCACCGGGGCGGCCGTCGGCTGGTGCGTGGTCGCCGTGGTCGTCGCGGCAGCCGTCGCGAACGTCGCCCCCGGTCCGTCGCAGCGTGCGGACGGCCCGCTGTGGGCACCGCAGGTCGCGTCGTCGGTCGCGGGGTGCCGGGCCGACCCGGACGCGTCCGTGTCGGTCAAGACGGCCCCGTGGGGCGCGCAGGTGCCGTGCACGCTGGTGCTGCTCGACCGCTGAGCACCCGGCGTCGTCCGGGCACCGGGCGGTTCAGCGCGTGGCGGCCCAGCGGAACTCGCGCCTCGCCGGCGGCGTGCGCGGGCCGTCGCCGACGGAGACGGGCTCTTCGCCCACCAGGACGATCCTCGACTTGATCGCGATGAGGGCGAAGAGGACCCAGTTGCCCTGGTAGAGCAGGCGCGACTCGGCGAAGGACTGCACCAGCAGCGCGACGACGACGAGCAGCGGGAAGAGCGACACCGGGTCGAAGGGACGGGGCAGCTGGTCGGCGCCGTACCCGATCCGCGTGGCGCAGGACCACGACCGGCTGAGCGTCGTGAGGGCGTAGAGCGCGAAGAGGAGCAGCCCGATCAGCCCGGTCTGCATCCAGACGTCGAGGAACGCGTCGTGCGCCTGCAGGTAGGTCACGCCCTTCCGCGGCGCCAGGTCGGCGAGCTGGTGGATGCTCGGCCACCAGTACCCGATCCAGCCCCAGCCGACGACGGGGTGCTGGTCGATCATGCCGAGCACGGCCGACCAGATGTCGCTCCGACCGGTGAAGTCGGAGCTCTTGCCGAGGAACCCCGCGATCGTGCCCCGCGCCAGCACGCCGACCACGACCACGACCACGGCGACGGCGGCGATCAGCAGGTACCGCGGTGTCCGGCGCTCGGTGGGGACCCGGCGGACGAGCGCGGCGAGCGCGAACGCGACCGCAACCACCGCCGCGGCGACGATCACCGTCGACGAGCGCGTCAGGACGAACACCGCGGCGGCGACCACGAGCCAGCCGATCGCACGGTTCCGGCCCATCCGCCCCTCGGCGAACTGCACGGCGACGGCGACGGCGGCGAGGAGCGCCACCATCGCGAGCAGGTTCGCGTTGCCGGGGAAGCCCTGGATGCGCCCGCCCGTGAAGAGCTCCGCGCGGGAGAAGTAGAAGGCGTCCGGGATCTTCCGGTCGCCGTAGTGCGTCCAGATCGGCGCGATGGGGTGCCTGACGACCACGGCCACCACGGCCTCGAAGACCAGGGACAGGCCGAGGACCCAACGGAGCGCCGCGCTGACGGCGTCGAGGATGCGTCGCCACGTCAGGGTGGAGGCGATGGCGAAGGCGACCAGCGCGCAGAGCAGCTGCGCGGCCATGCTCGCCAGGGTCGCAGCACGCCAGTGCGACCAGGCCACCGACACCAGGCACCAGCCGAGGAACAGCCACAGCGGCGCAGGGGTCCGTGCCAGCGGGGGCTTCGCCCTGACCACGATCGTGATGCCCCATGCGGCCTCGAGCGCCCAGACGACGGCAGCGCCGTACCAGGTCAGCATGTTCGGCACGGCGTCGCCGGCGAACATCGTGAACAGGACGGCGGTGGCGAAGGCGAAGGCCTCGCGCTCGGGAACGGTGCCGCGCGCCAGGGGCCAGGTGTTCGTCACTCGGACAGGGTAGCGCCGCTCACCGGTCGAGGGAGCGGAGCGCCTTCGCGATGTCCGCACCGAGGTAGGGCGCGAGCGTCGTCGCGAACGTGGCCGTCAGGTGCGTCGGGTCGCGGTGGACCAGCACGCCGCCGATCACCGCCGGGCACGTCGTCGCGGTGCAGTAAAGGTCCGTCAGGTCGACGAACCGCGCCCGGTCGCCGATCGCCGCGACCGCCTGGTCCGAGCCGTCGAAGGACGCCAGCGCCTCCGCTCGCGGGACGTCGCACGCCGTGGTCGTCGGCCCGCTCATCTGGCCCATGCACGTCATCACGTCGAGGCGGGCGACCGGATTGTCGCGGATCGCGATCACCGGGACCCCCTCGTCGGTCGCGGTCCGCCACGCGCCGACCATGCCGTCGACCGTCGCCTGCTCGGTCGACGTCCCTGCTGGAGCGAGCACGGTCGACTTCGTGGTGGCATGCGTCACCACGAGCGCGTCGAGGTCCCGGTGGTCGCGGATCCAGGCCAGCGCCCCCTGCTTCCAGCCGTTGCACGAGTCGGTGTACGCCTGCGACGGGGCGTCCTGCACAGCGGTCGTCAGGTAGCAGCCGATGTGCCCGGCGACGTCGATCCGCCAGTTCCGCTGCTTCGCGATCGCGGCGTACGCACTCAGCAGGGCGTTGTTGTGCGAGTCACCGATGGCCGCGATGTGCTTCGTGTACCCGGTCTTCGGACCGAGGGTGCACACGTTGAAGTCCGCCGTCACGTTCGACCAGCACGCCCCGCTGTTCACGTCGTCCTTCCCGGCCGCGGCGGGCGTGGGCACGCGGACGTCGGCGAGCTTCGGGTTCACGCACGGATGGGCGGAGCCGATCTCCGACGCGGCGCCGAAGCACGCGACGTCCCCGGTCTCGAGCGACTTCTGGAACGCCGCCGCCTGGTCCTGCTGGACCTGGAGGGCGCCGAGCGTCGACGCGCCCAGTGCCACGACGAGCACCGTGCTGAGTGCGCCGTAGAGGGCGACCCGACGCGGGCGGAGCGCCCTGACCCACGACGAGAACCGCAGCGGCTCCTCGACGAGGAGCGTCGTCACGGACGCCACCACGAGCGTGGCGACGAGGATCGCGGCCTTGTCGCGGGTGCCGAGCGGGTGGCCGGTCGCGATCGGCAGCAGGACGACGGCCGGCCAGTGCCAGAGGTACACGGCGTAGGAGATCCGGCCGACGAACCCGACGGGCGCGAAGCGACCGATCACCTGCAACCCGGACCGGGCGCCGAGCAGGACGACCAGCGTCGCGCCCGCGACGGGCAGCAGTGCCGCGATGCCGGGGAACGCGGTCGCCGGGGTGATCACGACGAGCGACGCGAGCAGGAGCGCGACACCCAGCCACGAGCCTCCCGTCCGGATAACCCGGACCACCTGCGTGCGGGGAGCCGCGAGCGTGACCGTGGACGCGAGCCCGCCGAGCGCGAACTCCCATGCCCGCGTCGCCGTGGAGAAGTACGCGATGCCGGGGGCCGTGCGGGTCTCCACGACGCACCACACGAGCGAGCCCACGACGACCACGCCGAGCAGCACCCGGGCGGTGCGCACGGGGGAGTGGCCGCGCGTCCGGCGGAGCACCAGCGCGAGCAGGACGAGGAGGATCGGCAGCGCGATGTAGAACTGCTCCTCGACCGACAGCGACCAGAAGTGCTGGAACGGCGACGGCTGGTTGTCCGACGCCAGGTAGTTCACCGAGTCGGACGCGAGCTGCCAGTTCTGCACGTAGATCGTCGACGCGATGAGCTCGCGACCGTACTGCCCCCAGAGGGTGCTCGGGACCAGCGCGAGGACTGCGGCACCCGTCGCGAGCAGGGTCAGGAACGCCCCGGGGAGCAGACGCTTCGCCCGCCGCGACCAGAACCGGCCGAGCGCGATCCGTCCGGTCGCGGTCTGCTCGCGCAGCAGGTGTCCGGTGATGAGGAAGCCGGAGATGACGAAGAACACGTCGACGCCGACGAACCCGCCGGGGAGCCGGTTCGGCCAGAGGTGGTAGAGCACCACGGCGAGCACGGCGAAGGCGCGGAGCCCCTGGATGTCCCACCGTGTGGTGTCGGGCCGTGTGGCGTCGGGCCGTGTGGTGTCGGGACGGCGGCGAGTGGCGGCGGGCTGATCGGACATCGCGGAAAGTCTATGTATCGCGGATCGTGCCAGCGCGCAGGAGGCGGCCTGACGGTCGTGCCCGATACGCTTCGGGCATGTTCCTCGGCATCACCAACACGGCGCGCGACTACGCGTGGGGATCGGTCTCCGCGATCCCAGAACTCCTCGGCCGGACCGTCACCGGCGCCCCGCAGGCCGAACTCTGGCTCGGCGCGCACCCCGGCAGCCCGAGCGTCGTCGTGAACCCGGCGATGGTCGGTGGCGCGGACACCGTCCTCGACTGGATCGCCGCGGAACCGGAGACCGCGCTCGGAGCCGGACGCACCGGGCTGCCGTTCCTCCTGAAGCTCCTCGCCGCCGCCGCACCGCTGTCCCTGCAGGCGCACCCCACCCCGGAGCAGGCACGAGCGGGGTACGAGCGCGAGAACGCGGCCGGCGTCCCGCTCGACGACCCCGCCAGGAACTACAAGGACCCGTTCCCGAAGCCCGAGCTCGTGGTCGCGCTGAGCGAGCGGTTCGAGGCCCTGAGCGGCTTCCGCCCGATCGAGTCGACGCTCGCCGACGTCGAGGTGCTCGACGC
Source organism: Microbacteriaceae bacterium PS02333 (assembly GCA_029959665.1). GTDB lineage: Bacteria > Actinomycetota > Actinomycetes > Actinomycetales > Microbacteriaceae > Curtobacterium > Curtobacterium guangdongense. Next base: position 9,213 of record JASCOI010000059.1, on the reverse strand, counting down.
GGACAGCGGGCGCCTCGGCCCGCTCGTCGCACACCTGCAGCAGGGGCTCGAGGACACCGTCCGCTGGCTCGAGACCGCCGACCCGTCCGCCCTGGCGATCGTCGACGCCGTGAGCCACCTCGCCACCGACGCGGTCGCAGCGGGGGACGTCAGCCCGAACCTGGCCACCGCCGCGTCGCTCGCCGAGCGCTACCCGGGCGACCCCGGTGTGGTGGTCTCGCTGCTCATGCACCGCGTGACGCTCGCCCACGGCGAGGCGATGTACCTGCCGGCCGGGAACATCCACGCCTACCTCGACGGCCTCGGCATCGAGCTCATGGCACCGTCCGACAACGTCCTGCGCGGGGGACTCACGCCGAAGCACGTCGACGTGCAGGAGCTCCTGCACGTGCTCGACTTCACCGCCTACCCGGCGCCGGTCCTCGTGCCGGAGCCGCTCGCCCCGGGTGTCGACCGGTTCGCGCCGGACGGCGTCGGCTTCGCGCTCGTCCGGGTGACCGGCGACGGCAAGCCCGTCGGGCTCGGTACCGGCGGGGTCGCGCCGCTGTCCGGCCCGTCGATCGCGATCTGCACGGAGGGCGTCGTGACGCTCGTGGGCGCGCAGTCCGCGACGCTGCTGCGGCAGGGGGAGTCCTGCTTCATCACGCCGGACGAGGGCGACGTGACCGTCGAGGCCGACTCGACCACCGGGCTCACGTCGACCGTCTTCATCGCGACGGGTACCAGCGAGTAGCGAGTAGCGGGTCGCGAGGAGCGGGTTCGCGCAGCGGGTGCGCGGGAGTCCGCGTCACGCGGTCCGCTAGCGTGGCGGGCATGAGTTGGCTGGTCACCGGCGGTGCCGGGTACATCGGATCCCACGTCGTCCGCGCGCTGCGTGCTGACGGCATCGACACCGTCGCGTTGGACGACCTCTCGAGCGGCTTCCGCGCGTTCGTCCCGTCGGACGTGCCCTTCGTCGAGGGCACGATCCTCGACGCCGACCTGCTCGCGCGGACGATCCGGGAGCACGACGTCACGGGCGTCGTGCACGTCGCCGGCTTCAAGTACGCGGGCGTCTCGGTCGAGCGTCCGCTGCACACCTACGAGCAGAACGTCACCGGCATGGCGACGCTCCTGCGGGCGATGGCCGACGCGGACGTCGACAAGGTCGTGTTCTCGTCGAGCGCCGCGGTGTACGGCACGCCGGACGTCGAGACGGTCGAGGAGTCCACCGCGAAGAACCCGGAGTCGCCATACGGCGAGTCGAAGCTCATCGGCGAGTGGCTGCTCCGGGACATGGAGGTCGCCCGCGGGTTCACCACCACCTCGCTCCGCTACTTCAACGTCGTCGGGTCGGGGGAGCCAGACCTCTACGACGCGAGCCCCCACAACCTCTTCCCGCTGGTGTTCGACGCGCTGCTCGCCGGCCGGACCCCTCGCATCAACGGCGACGACTACGCCACGCCGGACGGCACCTGCGTCCGGGACTACGTGCACGTCGCCGACCTGGCACACTCGCACGCCGTCGCGGCACGGAAGCTCGAGGCGGGGGAGCCGCTCGAGCGGGCGTACAACCTCGGCAGCGGCGACGGCGTCAGCGTCCGGCAGATCATGGACGCCATGGCCAGGGGCACCGGCATCGCGTTCGAGCCGGAGGTCGCCCCGCGCCGGCCCGGCGACCCGGCACGCATCGTCGCGACCGGCGAGGCAGCATCTCGCGACCTCGAGTGGGCGATGCGCCACACCCTCGACGAGATGGTCACGAGCGCCTGGGAGGCCCGACGCCGCGTGGCGTAGGGCCCCGGTCGCGCTCGGCCGCCTCGACGCCGCCCGCACAACCGAAAGCAGCTCGCGCCGCGTCCTTGCGAGGCGCGAGCTGCTTTCGGTTGTGTGCCGAGCCGGCGCGGCGGGCCCGCCGCTGTCCCCCGAGACGCCGACAGAACCGGCGCGACACGCCCGAATGGGGGACATGACACGCCGGAACGGTCAGTGCCTTCTATGATCCGCGACTTGACTCCTGCGAATCACACCGCTGTAATTACAGGCAACGACACGCTGCGACAGGCGGCGACAGCGAGACGAACCAAGGGGTGATCAGGGTGAGCGGTTCCGACTTCCACGCCGGAGTTCCGGAAGACTGGCACGTCGACCCCGTGGCGCTCGGCGTCCCGGGTGTCCGCCGAGCCACCGGCGACGACGAGGAGAACCCGCTCGCCTGGCAGGTCGACTCCCTCTGCGCGCAGACCGACCCCGAGGCGTTCTTCCCCGAGAAGGGCGGCTCGACGCGGGAGGCGAAGAAGATCTGCACCTCGTGCGAGGTCCGGGCGCAGTGCCTCGAGTACGCGCTCGAGAACGACGAGCGCTTCGGCATCTGGGGCGGCCTCTCCGAGCGCGAGCGTCGCAAACTCCGCAAGCGCGCGTAGCGCGCACCCGCCCTGGAGGCTGGACGAACGTCCGCCCCGCACCATGCGTTGATCGTCCCCACAGGTTCACGGCGCGCCGTCCCGTCGGGCTGTGGCCGGGCCTCCAGACCGTAGAGTGACGCCCGTCATGCAGCCCAGTTCCGCTCAGCCCCGTGTCACCGCGATCCTCGTTTGCGCGAACGGTGCCGACCACCTCGACCGGACGCTGGCCGCCCTCGCGAACCAGACCCGCCACCCCGAGAACCTGGTCGTCGTCGACGTCGGGTCCACCGACGGGTCGACCGCCGAGCTGGAGTTCGGCGGCTCCGCCCAGCTCACCCGCATCCCCGCCGGACGCTCCTTCGGTGACGCGGTCGCCGCGGGCGAGAAGACTGCGCCGCGCCCCGAGTCCGACGAAGCGGTCGACGAGTGGCTCTGGCTGGTCGGGCACGACAACGCCCCGGCACCGACGGCCCTGGCCGAGATGCTCGCGGCCGTCGAGATCGCCCCGTCCGTGGCGGTCGCCGGCCCGAAGCTCGTCGACGACGAGGACCCCTCCCGCATCCGCGCGTTCGGCGAGAGCATGACCCGGTTCGGTCGCTCGCTGGTGCTCGTGCAGGACGAACTCGACCAGGGCCAGCACGACCGGAACACCGACGTCCTCGCGGTCGCCGCCGGCGGCATGCTCGTGCGCCGCTCGGTGTGGGTCGCGCTCGGCGGCTTCGACCAGGCGCTGCCCGACGTCGACGCCGCGCTCGACTTCTGCGTGCGCGTCCGCCTGGCGGGCCACCGCGTCGCGGTCGTCCCCGATGCGCGGATGACCAGCGCCGGCCCCATCGAGGAGTTCGGCCGCAAGCGCGTCTCCGAGGGCCGTCGCGTGCGCCTGCACCGGCAGGCGCAACTGCACCGCCGCATGACGTACGCATCGGCCGGGGTGCTCTGGATCCACTGGCTCACGCTCGTGCCGTTCGCGCTCGGACGTGCGATCGGGCACCTCGTCGCGAAGCACCCGGCAGCGGTCTCGGGCGAACTGGCCGCAGCGTTCGCGGTGGCCTTCGGCGGCGGGGCCGGTCGGTCCCGCACGGCGCTCGCGCGCACGAAGAAGCTCGGGTGGGCGGCCGTCGAGCCCTTGCGGGTCAGCTGGCGCCGCGTGCACGAACGGCGCACGACCTCCCGCGACGTCGAGCTCGCGCGGGTGGAGGACGCACCGATCGCCCGGGCGTCGTTCCTCGGCGACGGCGGCATCTGGGTCGTCCTCGCCGCTGCCGTCCTCAGCGTCGTCACGCTCTTCCCGCTGCTCGGCTCCCCGGCACTCACCGGTGGCGGGCTGCTGCCGCTCTCGACGACGGTCGGGCAGCTCTGGCAGAACGTCGGCTACGGCTGGCACACCCTCGGCACCGGGTTCACCGGACCGAGCGACCCCTTCGCCGCGGTGCTCGCCGTGCTCGGGTCGATCGTCTTCTGGTCGCCGTCCACAGCGGTCGTCGTCGTGATGCTGCTCGCCTTCCCGGTGTCGGCGCTCGGTGCGTGGTTCGTCGTCCGCAAGGTGACGACCCGCACGTGGGTGCCCGTGATCGGTGCGGCGCTGTACACGATCGCGCCGTCGCTCGTCGGAGCCGTCACGACCGGTCACCTCGGCGCCGTGATCGCCCACGTGCTCCTGCCGTGGCTCTTCCTCACCGTGCTCGAGGCGCACCGCTCGTGGGCGTCGGCGTCCGGCGCGGCCCTGCTCTTCGCCGGCGTCGCCGCGTCAGCGCCGTCGCTCCTGCCCGTGCTGCTCATCGGGTGGCTCGTGGCGCTCGGCATCGGCTGGCGCCACGCGCACCGCCGGGTCTTCATCGCGGTCCCCGCCGCGGTGCTCTTCCTGCCGCTCGTGCTGACCCAGCTCGCCCGCGGCAACGTGCTCGGGATCTTCGCCGACCCCGGCGTGCCGTCCGCGACCAGGGCGCCCTCCGCGCTGCAGCTCGCGATCGGGCAGCCGCTGCCGGACTGGAACGGGTGGCTGCCGGTCAGCGCGCCGCTGTCCCTGGTCCTCGCTGCACTGCCGATCGCGCTGGCGATCCTGGCGCTGCCGATCGCGGTGACCGCACTCGGCTCGATGCTCGGGCACCGCTGGTCCGTGGCGGGCGCCGCGCTCGTCGCAGCGCTCCTCGGCTTCGCCACCGCGTTCGCCGCCACCCACGTCACCGTCACCGGCGTCGGCTCGACGACCACCATCGTGTGGCCGGGCAGCGGGCTGACCGTGTACTGGCTGGCGATCGTCCTCGCGGCCTGCATCGGCATCGACACCGTGCCGCGGCAGGCCCCGGTCATCGGGCTCGTCGCGACGGTGTTCGCCGGGGTCGCGGTCGCGCCGGCGTTCGCCGCGTTCTACCTCGGCAACGCGGTGATCCAGCCGACCACCGGCCGGGTACTGAGTGCCTACGTGAACGCCGAGGCACAGGCGAACCCCGACGTCGGCACCCTCGTCGTCGACCCGCAGACCGACGGCTCGCTCGCGGTCTCACTCGAGCGCGGACAGGGTTCCACGCTCGACGACCAGTCCACGCTCGACGCCACGGCGCTGTCGCTGTCGCCGTCCGGGTCGCGCCTGGCCACCCTCGCGGGGAACCTCGCCAGCCGGAGCGGCTACGACCCGCGTCCCGCGCTCAAGGAGCTCGGCGTCAGCTTCGTGCTGCTCGACGACGCTCCGGCGGACGACCAGGCGAAGGCCGTGCACGACCGCGCCGCCGGCGCGATCGGGCAGAACGCGCTCTTCACCAGCATCGGTGAGACCACGAGCGGGCAGCTGTTCCACTACGAGGGCGACGTCGACCGCACCGGGACCGGGTCAGCCGCCGCGAAGACGACCCACGTGCTGTACCTCGTGGTCCTCGGGGTGGTGTTCGGCGCGGCAGCTCTCCTCGCCGTCCCGACCGCCCCGCGTCGGCGCCGTGCCACCTCGAACGTCATCGAGGCCGAGGAACCCGCCACCACCTTCGACGAGGAGCGCGACGAATGAGCACCACCCCCGCGCGCCGCTGGATCGTCCGCGGCACGGCGACCGCCATCGCGGTGGTCGTCGCCGTCGGCACGATCGGAGCCGCCCACGCGTTCGGGACCACCGAGGCTCCCGGCCGACCAGCCGGACGCACGGTGACCCCGGTGCCGGCCGACGCCGAGCGCGTGTGCGCGGGCAGTGCCCTCCGGCTCTCCGACGACGCCGGCAACGACGCGACGAAGGCGACGACGGTCGGGACGGCCACGGTGGCGACGGCGACGACGGGGAAGTCCGTCGAGCGATCCGACCTGGCGTCGAGCACGAACGGCAGCAGCGACCCGACCCTGCTCACTGCACCGGCGGGGGACACCACCCCGCAGGTCGCCGGTTCGAGCTACCAGAGCGTGTCCAACGGCGACCTCGTCGGCGTGGCAGCCGCGTCGTGCGACGACCCGTCGCAGTCGACGTGGCTCGTCGGCGGCTCGACCGAGACCGGCCGCACCAGCCTCATTACCCTGTCGAACCCGACCGACGTGAACGCGACCGTCGACCTGTCGATCTACGACGGCACGGGCACCGTCAGCGCTCCCGGCACCACCGGCATCGTCGTCGCGCCGAACTCGCAGAAGGTCGTGCCGCTGTCCGGGTTCGTCTCGGACCAGGGCTCGACGGTCGTGCACGTGACCTCCTCCGGCGGACAGATCGTCGCGCACATGCAGGAGACCGTCGTCCGCACCCTGACCCCCGGCGGGTTCGACATCGTCTCCGGCGGTGCGGCCCCGTCGCGCAGCCAGGTCATCCCGGGTGTCGTGCTCCGCGGCGCCCAGGAAGCGCAGCGCGGTGACGACACCGCCGATGCGGCCCCGATCGTCCGGCTGTTCGTCCCCGGGGACACGGCCGCGCGCGTCACGCTCGGGATCACCACGGCGGACGGTGGCGGCACCACGGTGAACACCACCGCCGAGCCGGGCGTGGTCACCGACGTCTCGCTCGACGACTTCCCCGATGGCCGCTACTCGTTCACGGTGAGCTCGACGCAGCCGGTCGTGGCCGGTGCCAGGACGACGACCCCGACCGACCGGGGCCGGACCGACCTCGGCTGGTTCGCCTCGGCCGAGCCCCTCGGCGCGACGGCGATCACGTCGGTCGCCCCTGGTGACGGCGCTCGCCTGAACATCGTCAACCCGACCACGCAGGACGCGACCGTCGTCGTCCGCTCCGGCGACGACCGGAAGTCCGTCCGCGTGCCGTCCGGTTCCACGCAGACGGTCGGCGTGGACACCGCCAAGCAACTGACGATCACCGGTGCGAAGGGCCTCGTCGCCGGGGTCACCTACCAGGGTGACGACGGCGTGGCCGGCTTCCCGATCCGCCCGTCGACCGATGTCTCGACCCCGGTCCGCGTCTACCCCTGACGCGCGCGGGGCGCGGCTCGCGGCGCGCCCGCGGGGTCACCAGTGGCGGTAGCGGTCGGGAGCCAGGTCCCACGGGTCCTTGTCGATGAGTTCGGCGACCGCCCGGAACACCGCGGTCTCCACGATGATCCGACGGTCGACGTCGTCCTTCTCGGGGGAGCGGGTCACCCGTTCGACGGGGATCCGGAAGACGGTCACCCGGCGCTCGGCGTGGTCCACCCGCCAGCGCGGCATGCTGTCGGGCAGCGACGCGTCGGTGGGCATGTCCGCCACCTGGAAGACGACGCCGTGCAGCTCGTCCGGCCACAGCCCGAGCAGGTAGTGCGCGGTGTCGCCGACGATGCGGTCGAACGCCTCTGCCCTGGTGATGATCGGAGCCAGGTCCGGACCGGTCACGCTCGACCGGTACCCCCGACCGTGGCGTGAGCGCCCTCGGCCACGGTCGACCGGGGTGACGAGACGGGGCTTGCGACGCATCCCCACATCGTACGCGGCAGGCCGTCCACCGCCTGGTTCGGTATGGTCGTCGACGGTATGGACGTACGGATCTGCAGCAAGGTCGCCTGTGGCGCGAGCGCATCGTCGACCCTGACGTACGACTACGGCGACTCGATGGTCGTCGTCGGCCCGCTGTCCACCCGCGTCGAGCCGCACGGCTACGACCTCTGCGCGCGGCACGCCGCGCGCCTGCGGGTCCCGCAGGGTTGGCACGTCATCCGCCGCGAGCCGCTCCGCGAGGAGCGCGCCGCGGACTGACCCGGCCACCACTGGACAGGAGGCTCGGTGCGGCCCCGCCACGAGCCTCCAGGCCACCGTGGGAGACTGGAGCACATGCCCACCGAAACCCAGGCCGCAGCTCCGTTCCGCGTCGCCGACCTCGGCCTCGCCGAGGCCGGTCGTCACCAGATCCGCCTCGCCGAGAACGAGATGCCGGGGCTCATGGCGCTCCGCGAGGAGTTCGGCGCGTCGCAGCCGCTCGCCGGCGCGCGCATCGCCGGGTCGCTGCACATGACCGTGCAGACCGCCGTCCTCATCGAGACCCTGACCGCGCTCGGCGCCCAGGTCCGCTGGGCGAGCTGCAACATCTTCTCCACCCAGGACGAAGCGGCTGCCGCCATCGCCGTCGGCCCCACCGGCACGCCGGACGCCCCTGCCGGGGTCCCGGTCTTCGCGTGGAAGGGCGAGACGCTCGAGGAGTACTGGTGGTGCACCAACCGGATCTTCGACTGGAGCGCCGAGGCCGCTGCCGCCGGCGCCGACTGGGCTGGCCCGAACCTGATCCTCGACGACGGCGGTGACGCGACGATGCTCGTGCACACCGGTGCCGACGCCGAGGCCGCCGGTGCCGTGCCCGCAGCGGGTGACGACGCCAGCGCCGAGTACCGCATCGTGCTCGACACGGTCGCCGCGTCCCTCGCCGAGTCCTCCGACCGCTGGACCCGCATCGCCGCGGACATCCAGGGCGTGACCGAGGAGACCACCACGGGCGTCCACCGGCTGTACGAGCTGGCACGCACCGGCGAGCTGAAGTTCCCGGCGATCAACGTCAACGACTCGGTCACCAAGTCGAAGTTCGACAACAAGTACGGCATCCGGCACTCGCTGCCCGACGGCCTGAACCGCGCGACCGACGTGCTCATCGGCGGCAAGGTCGTGTTCGTCGTGGGTTACGGTGACGTCGGCAAGGGGGCGGCGGAAGCGCTCCGTGGCCAGGGCGCCCGCGTCATCGTGTCCGAGGTCGACCCGATCTGTGCGCTGCAGGCATCGATGGACGGCTACCAGGTGGCTCGCCTGTCGGACGTCATCGACCAGGTGGACATCGTCGTGACGTGCACGGGCAACCTCGGTGTCGTGGGCGTCGACGACATGCTCGGCCTCAAGCACCTGGCGATCGTCGCGAACGTCGGACACTTCGACAACGAGATCGACATGGCCGGCCTCGAGGCGCTGCCCGGTGCCGAGAAGGTCGAGATCAAGCCGCAGGTGCACGAGTGGCGGCTGCCGACCGGACGCTCGATCTTGGTGCTCAGCGAGGGCCGTCTGATGAACCTCGGCAACGCCACCGGGCACCCGTCGTTCGTGATGAGCAACTCGTTCACGAACCAGGTCCTCGCCCAGATCGAGCTCCACACCCGGCGCTCGGAGTACCCGACCGGCGTGTACGTCCTGCCGAAGCACCTCGACGAGAAGGTCGCGCGCCTGCACCTCGACGCGCTCGGGGTCCAGCTGACGACGCTCCGCCCGGAGCAGGCGTCGTACATCGGCGTCCCGGTCGAGGGCCCGTACAAGCCGGACCACTACCGCTACTGACGCGGGCGGCGGCGCCCGGCGGGTATCGGTTGCCGGCCGCACAACGAAAAGCCGTCCGCACCACGGGATCGCGTGGCGCGGCTGGCTTTCCGTTGTGCGAACGGCGGGCAGCCGCCCCGCCCCGCGC
>JASCOI010000058.1 GCA_029959665.1 Microbacteriaceae bacterium PS02333 | reverse complement strand
GCCGCGCCGCGGGGGGGGGGGGCGGGGGGCGCGGGGCCGCCCCCCGCCCCCCCCCCCCCCCCCCCCCCCCGGTCCTCCCGTCCCGGTCCTCAGCGGCGCTGCGCGCCTGCTGTCAGTTCCGCGGCGCGCTGGCCGGCACCCGTGACACCGAGGTCGGCGAGGGCACGGACGAAGGCCGAGCCGACGATCGCACCGTCGGCGTAGTCGAGGACCTCGGCGACCTGGTCGGCCGTCGAGATGCCGAGCCCGACGCACGTCCGGTCGACGCCGGCGTCGCGGAGTCGCGACACGACGGTGCGTGCTGCGGCGTCGACGCCGACGCGAGCGCCGGTGACCCCCATCGTCGAGACGGCGTAGACGAACCCGCGGCTCGACTCGACGGCCTGGTGCATGCGCGCATCGGTCGACGACGGTGCGGCGAGGAACACCCGGTCGAGCCCGGTCCGCTCGGACGCGGCGAGCCACTCGGTTGCCTCGTCCGGGATGAGGTCGGGGGTGATGAGCCCCGAGGCGCCGGCGGCCACGAGGTCGTCCGCGAACCGGTCCACCCCGTAGCGGAGCACCGGGTTCCAGTACGTCATCACCAGCACCGGGATGCCGGCCCGCTCGGTGATCTCGTGCACGGCGTCGAAGACCTGCGCCACGCGGAACCCGTTCGCGAGCGACTCCTCCGCCGCGCGCTGGATGACCGGGCCGTCCATCACCGGGTCCGAGTACGGCAGGCCGAGCTCGATGACGTCCACGCCGTTCTCGGCGAGGGCGACGGCGGCGTCGATGCTCGTCCTGACGTTCGGGAACCCGGCGGGCAGGTACCCGACCACGGCTCCGGCGCGGTCCGCGTTCGCCTGGTCGATCGTCGTCGCGACCGTGTTCGTGTTCGTCGTGCTCACAGCTGCACCGCGTTCTCGTCGAGGATGCCGAAGTACCGGCTGGCCGATGCGACGTCCTTGTCGCCGCGACCGGACAGGTTCACCAGGATGACGCCCTCCGGGCCGAGCTCCTTGCCGAGCTTGATCGCCCCCGCGAGCGCGTGCGACGACTCGATCGCCGGGAGGATGCCCTCGGTGCGGCTGAGCAGTCGGAACGCCTCCATCGCCTCGGCGTCCGTGATCGGCTCGTACCGGGCACGGCCGATCGACGCAAGGTAGGCGTGCTCCGGGCCGACGCTCGGGTAGTCGAGGCCGGCGGAGATGCTGTGGCTCTCGATGGTCTGGCCGTCCTCGTCCTGCATGAGGTACGACTTCGTCCCCTGCAGCACGCCTTCGCGGCCCAGGGTGATGCTGGCCGCGTGCCGACCGGTCTCGACGCCGTCGCCACCGGCCTCGAAGCCGTGCAGACGGACCGACTCGTCGTCGAGGAACGCCTCGAAGATGCCCATCGCGTTCGAGCCGCCACCGACGCACGCGGCGACGGCGTCGGGCAGACGGCCGACCAGGTCGAGGACCTGCTGCCGCGCCTCGACACCGATCACCTTGTGGAACTCGCGCACCATCTCGGGGAACGGGTGCGGACCGGCGACGGTGCCGAGCAGGTAGTGCGTCGAGTCGACGTTCGCCACCCAGTCGCGGAGCGCGTCGTTGATCGCGTCCTTCAGCGTCTTCGAGCCGGTCTCGACCGGGATGACCTCGGCGCCGAGGAGCCGCATGCGAGCGACGTTGAGCGCCTGTCGGTCGGTGTCGACCGCACCCATGTACACGACGCAGTCCATGCCGAAGAGCGCGGCGGCCGTCGCCGTGGCGACACCGTGCTGGCCGGCGCCGGTCTCGGCGATCAGGCGCGTCTTGCCGAGCCGCTTCGCGACGAGGGCCTGGCCGAGGACGTTGTTGATCTTGTGCGAACCGGTGTGGTTGAGGTCCTCGCGCTTGAGGATCACCCGGGCACCGCCGGCGTGCTTCGCGAACCGCGGCACCTCGGTGACGATCGACGGACGCCCGGTGTAGTCGCGCTGCAGGGCGTCGAGTTCCTCGTGGAAGGCCGGGTCCGCCCAGGCCTCGCGGAAGGCGGCTTCGAGTTCGTCGAGGGCCAGCACGAGTGACTCGGGGACGAACCGTCCGCCGAAGTCGCCGAAGTACGGGCCGTGGAGGTCACGGAGTGAGGTCACGATGGTGCTCCCGGAACGTGTCCGGCACCTGGCCGGACGAAGGGTCAGGCGTCGATGAACGACGCGAGTGCTGCAGCGGGGTCGGCGCCCGTCACGAGCGCCTCTCCCACCAGGACGACGTCGGCACCCGCAGCGCGGTAGTGGGCGACGTCGGCGGGACCGGCGACGGCGGATTCGGCCACGCGGACGACCCCGTCCGGGATCGCGCCGGCGAGGGAGCCGAACAGGTCGCGGTCGAGCGAGAAGTCCGTCAGGTCGCGGGCGTTCACACCGAGGATGCGCGCGCCGGCGTCGAGACCGCGCGTGACCTCGTCGGCGGAGTGGGCCTCCACCAGGACACGCATGCCGAGCTGCTCCGCGAGGTCGTGGAGCTCGACCAGCTGCTGCTGTTCGAGCGCCGCGACGATGAGCAGCACGATGTCCGCTCCGGAGGCACGGGCCTCGACCACCTGGTACGGGTCGGCGATGAAGTCCTTGCGGAGGACCGGGACCGTGACACGGGCCTTGACGGCTTCGAGGTCGGCCAGACTGCCGAGGAACTTCCGGCCCTCGGTCAGGACGCTGATCGCCGAGGCGCCGCCACGCTCGTACTCGGCGGCGAGGGCCGCAGGGTCCGCGATGGGCGCCATCGAACCGCGCGACGGGCTCGCGCGCTTGACCTCGGCGAGGACCTTCACGCGGTCACCCGGTGCGAGGAACTCGAGCGCGTCGAGCGGCGATGCGACCCGGTCCAGGTCGCGTTCGACGTCCGAGTACGGACGGTCGACGCGACGGGCCGCAGCGTCTTCGAGCGCGCCCGCGACGAGGGTCTCGAGCACGTTCGGCATGCCGGACCTACTCGTTGTGGTGCTTGGGGACGAACTTCGGACCGTTCACGCCGTAGCCGGCCTTGCCCATGACCCAGCCGACGATGAGGCCGACGACGAGCAGCGCGGCAGCGGCCCAGACACCCCACACGATGCTGAACCAGAAGCAGATCGTGCCGATCGCGAACGCCACCAGCATGATGATGACGGACGTCCAGGCTGCCGGCGAGTGGCCTTCGCCGAGTTCTGCGGGCTCAGTGGTGCTCACGGTGCTCCTCGTGGTCGGTGGCGCCGTCGGTCGAGCGGCGCGGTTCCCAGCCTACCGTGTCGACGGCTTCGGTCCCGTCAGCAGCGTCCGTCTGGGCGACGGAGGTCGGGTCGACGGAGGTCGGGTCGACGCCTGCGCTCAGGTCGTCCCAGTCCACGACGGCGTCCCGCTCGACGGGCGCGGCCTTCGGCGTTGCGGTCGGCGTCGCGGCGTACTTCCGGCTCGGCCCCGGCCACGACCGCTGCACGACCAGGACCACCACGCCGAGCAAGACCGCGAGGACTCCCCCGACGATGCCGACGACGGGCCACGCGGAGACGTCGACGCTCGTGACGACGCGGCGGACCGCGGACAGGTCGCTCACGCCGGCGACCTCGCCGATGGCACCCTTCGCGGCGGCGACCGGATCGGCCAGCGCGTTGATGCCCGCGACGACGATCGCGACGCCGAGCAGGACCTCGATCACCGCGAGGACGACCCGGACGACGCGCCCGGCGATCGTCATGGCCAGGAACAGTGCGAGCGACGCGATCGCCAGCGCGGTGTACTGCGGCACCGCCTTCGAGCCGTCGGCGTCCACCGTGGTGGTCACGGCGGAGGCCGCGTCGAGGTGCACCGTGAACCAGGTCTGCGTCCACGAGAGCATCACGATGCCGGCGACGGCCAACCCGATGACGACGACGAGCGGGCGGGAGCGCTTCACGAGCGGACCTCCCGCATCTGGTTGGCGGTCGCGACGGCACGGAGCGGGGCCGCTGCCTTGTTGACCGCCTCGGTGTGCTCGGTCGCCGGGTCGGAGTCGGCGACGAGGCCCGCTCCCGCCTGCACCCGGGCGACGCCGTCCTGGATCAGGGCGGTGCGGATCGCGATGGCCAGGTCCGCGTCACCGGCGAAGTCGAAGTACCCGACGACGCCGGCGTACGCGCCGCGCTTGGCCGGCTCGAGCTCGTCGATGATCTCGAGCGCACGCGGCTTCGGCGCACCGGACAGGGTGCCGGCCGGGAACGTCGCGCGGAACACGTCGATGGCCGACGCCTCCGGACGGACCGACCCCTCGACGCTCGACACCAGGTGCATGATGTGGCTGAAGCGCTCCACGGTCATGAACTCGGTGACGGCGACGGTGCCCGGTTCACAGACCTTCTGCAGGTCGTTGCGGGAGAGGTCGACGAGCATCAGGTGCTCGGCGCGCTCCTTCGGGTCCTCGAGCAGGTCCTCTCCGAAGCGCACGTCCTCCTCCGGGGTGGCGCCTCTCGGGCGGGACCCGGCGATCGGGTGCGTGATGGCCCGGCCGCCCTGCACCTTCACCAGTGCTTCGGGCGAGGCGCCGACGATCCAGAACGGCTTGCCCGCGGTGTCCTCCATCGACAGGAAGTACATGTACGGGCTGGGGTTCAGCGTGCGGAGCACCCGGTAGACGTCGAGCGGCTCGGCCGTGACGTCGTGGTCGAACCGCTGCGAGATGACGACCTGGAACACGTCGCCGTCGCGGATGAAGTCCTTCGAGCGGGTCACCGACGCCATGTACTCGTCCGGCGTCGAACGGTGCCGGGGCGTCGGCTCGGCGATGTCGAACGCCTCGGCCACGGTCGCCACCGTCGGCTGGACCAGGTCGGCCTGCATCCGGTCGAGTCGCTCCTGTGCCGCGGCCCAGAGCACGTCGGCGTCGTCGGTGCCGTCGTTGAGCGCGCTCGCGACGAGCAGGACGAGTCCGGTGCGGTGGTCGAGCGCCGCGAGCTCGGAGACGAACGCGAGCGACTGCCCCGGGACGTCGAAGTCGGCCTGCGGGACGTTCGGAAGGTGCTCGAGCTGCCGGACGGCCTCCCAGCCGATGAACCCGACCGTGCCGCCGACGAGCGGCGGCGTGCCGGGGACACGCGGGGTCGCCCAACGCTCGTGGAGCCGAGCGAGCACGTCGAGCGGTGCACCGTCGAGGGATCCGACGGCGCGTTCGGCGCTCATGCCGGTGTCGATCCACGCCGCGCGGTCGCCGTCCTGGGTCAGGACGCCGAAGCTCCGCACGCCGACGAACGACCACCGCGACCACAGGCCGCCCTGACCGGCCGACTCGAGCAGGAACGACCCGGGACGACCGTCCGCGAGCTTCCGGTAGACACCGACCGGCGTCTCGCTGTCGCCGTAGAGCGCGCGCACCACGGGGACGACGCGGTGGCCGTCCGCCACCAGGTCGTCGAACTCCGGACGGGAGGTCGTGTGCGGCTGCTCGGAGCGTGTCGCGGTGGTCATCGGGTCTCCTCCACTGCCGTGGTCGCCGGGGCGGACGCCGTCACCGGTTCCAGGGGGTCGACGTCGAAGCACCGGTGCGCACCGGTGTGGCAGGCGGCACCGACCTGCTGCACGGTGACGAGGAGGGTGTCGGCGTCGCAGTCGAACGCCGCCGCCCGGACGTACTGGGCGTGACCGGAGGTGTCGCCCTTGCGCCAGTACTCCTGCCGCGAGCGGGACCAGAAGGTCACCCGCCCCTCGGTCAGGGTGCGGCGGAGGGCTTCCCGGTCCATGTAGCCGAGCATGAGGACGTCCTTGGTGGACTCCTCCTGCACGACTGCCGGGAGCAGCCCGTCCGCACCGAAGCGTGCGCGGTCGAGGACCGCGTCCGTGCTGGTGCTGGTGCTGTCGGTCATGAGGCTCCTAGCGTACGGCGTGCCCGGTCCCCCGCAGCGCGTCCTTGACGTCTCCGATGGTCATCTCGCCGCGGTGGAACACACTCGCCGCGAGGACCGCGTCCGCGCCGGCGTCGACCGCCGGACCGAAGTGGTCGAGGCTGCCGGCTCCGCCGGAGGCGATCACGGGGACCGACGACACCGCGCGGACCGCTGCGGTCAGCTCGAGGTCGAACCCGTTCTTCGTGCCGTCGGCGTCGATCGAGTTGACGAGCAGCTCTCCCGCGCCCCGCTCGACGGCTTCCCGCGCCCAGGCGATCGCATCGAGGTCCGACTCGGTGCGGCCGCCGTGGGTCGTCACGACGAAGCCGGAGGGCATCCGGTCCGACCGCTTGACGTCGAGGGACAGGACGACGGCCTGCGCCCCGAACCGGTCCGCGATCTCTCCGACGAGGTCCGGGCGGGCGATCGCGGCGCTGTTCACGCCGATCTTGTCCGCGCCGCACTGCTGGAGCCGCGACACGTCGTCCACGCTCCGGACGCCGCCACCGACCGTGAGTGGGATGAAGACCTGCTCGGCGGTGCGCGTGACGGTCTCGTACATCGTCGACCGGTTCTCGACGGTCGCGCCGACGTCCAGGAACGTCAGCTCGTCGGCACCCTGCTCGTAGTAGCGCGCGGCGAGTTCGACCGGGTCGCCGGCGTCCTGCAGGTCGAGGAAGTTCACGCCCTTGACGACGCGTCCACCGGACACGTCGAGGCACGGGATCACGCGGACCGCGACCCCGCCGCGGCGGCCGCCCACGGCTTCGGTCGCCGCGGTCACAGTCGTGCCGCGTGGATCGGGCTGACCAGGATGGCGCGTGCCCCGAGGTCGTAGAGCGCGTCCATGATCAGGTTCGCGTCGTCGCGCGGGATCATCACGCGGACGGCCGCCCAGTCGCGTCCGTGCAGCGGCGAGACCGTCGGCGACTCGATGCCGGACGCGATCGCCGTCGCCTGCTCGAGCAGTTCGGTGGGGATGTCGTAGTCGAGCATCACGTAGCCGCGGGCCACGAGGACGCCCTGCAGCCGGCGGCGGAGCACGTCGATGCCCGCGATGGTCTCGTCGGTGGTGATGAGGAGCGCGGTCGACTCGAGGATCACCGGTCCGAAGATCTCGAGCCCGGCCTGCCGGAGGGTGCTGCCGGTCGAGACGACGTCCGCGACGGCGTCGGCCACGCCGAGCCGCACCGCACTCTCGACGGCACCGTCCAGCTTGACGAGCGTCGCCGTGACGCCGTGCTTCGCGAGGAACTCCCCGACGAGCCCCGGGTAGCTCGTTGCGACCCGGACGCCGTCGAGGTCCTGCAGGTCCGCGAACCGACCGGGCGTGCCGGCGAAGCGGAACGTGGAGTCGGCGAAGCCGAGCGCGTCGATCTCGTGGGCGGTCGACCCGGAGTCGAGGAGCAGGTCGCGACCGGTGATCCCGACGTCGAGGGCGCCGGAACCGACGTACGTGGCGATGTCCCGCGGGCGCAGGAAGAAGAACTCCACCCCGTTGCGCTCGTCGACGAGGTGGAGCGCCTTCGGGTCACGGCGACCGGCGTACCCGGCCTCCCGCAGCATCTCGGAGGCGGTCTCGGAGAGGGAGCCCTTGTTGGGCACGGCGATGCGGAGCATCAGGGGGTCTGCTTTCTGGTGGAGGGTCTGGTGACGGATCTGGAGGCGAGGCCTACAGATGTCGCCAGACGTCCGCCGGGGTGAGTCCCTTCGCGACCATCAGCACCTGCAGGTGGTAGACGAGCTGGGAGATCTCCTCGGCCGTGCGGACGTCGCCCTCGTACTCGGCGGCCATCCAGACCTCTGCGGCCTCTTCCACGATCTTCTTGCCGATCTGGTGCACTCCGGCGTCCAGTTCGGCGACGGTGCCGGAGCCCTCGGGGCGCGTGGCCGCCTTCTCGGTCAGCTCCGCGAACAGGTCGTCGAACGTCTTCACGCTCCCAGGCTACCGTCCTGCGAGCGCACGTTGCGCCGCGTCACGGAGGTCGGCGATGCGCGAAGCGGGCTCGCCGCCGTAGACCGCCGAGCCGGCGACGAGGGTGTCCGCGCCGCTCTGCACCGCCTGGGGCACGGTGTCGACACCGATGCCGCCGTCGACCTCGAGCCAGACGTCGAGCCCGGAGGCGTCGACCGCTGCCCGCGCGTCGGCGAGCTTCGGCATGACCTCGGGCATGAACGACTGCCCGCCGAACCCGGGCTCCACCGTCATGAGCAGGATCATGTCGTACGCGTCGAGGTGCTCCAGGACGGGCGCGATCGGGGTCCCCGGCTTCACCGCGATCGCCGCGCGGGCGCCGTTCGACCGGATGGCGGCCGCGGTCGCGACGGGGTCGGTGGCCGCCTCGAAGTGGAAGGTGACGCTCGCGGCACCCGTCTCGGCGTACTGCGGAGCCTGGCTGTCGGCATCGGTGATCATGAGGTGCACGTCCAGCGGCACCGGCGACACCTGCTGCAGGCGCTGCACGATCGGCAGCCCGAGCGTCAGGTTCGGCACGAAGTGGTTGTCCATCACGTCGACGTGCACCATGTCGGCGGTCGCGATGCGGTGGAGCTCACGCTCGAGGTTCGCGAAGTCGGCGGACAGGATGCTCGGCGAGATACGGATCGTCACCCCACGAGCCTACCGGCGCACGTAGGCTGCAGATCGTGACCGATGATCAGATCCGCAGGGACGCGGAGTCGATCCGCGTGCGGGTCGAGTTCGCCGAGGACCGTGGTGTGCCGCTGAGCGAGACGATCGGGGCGCTCGAGGACGTGCACGAGGCGGTGGACTTCGCCTTCTTCCTCGCGCACGGCGATGCCCGCCGTTGGGCGCACGGCGGAGGTCGGGGGCAGGTGCGGCTCGACGAGCTCGACCACGGCACGCCGGTCTCGATCGACCTCCGCTTGGTCATGTCCGGCGGCCTCGGGCTGACCCACCCGGAGGTCCTCGAGGGGGTGACCGCCGTCGAGGCGGTGCTGCGGACGGCGTGGTCGAGCACGGCCGCGACCGCTGTCACGACCGTCGACGACGCCGAGAAGCACGTCCTGGAGGCGATGGAGCGGGTCGCGTACGAGGCTCGCGGCACCGACCTGGCCTGGCGTATCCGCGAGGCCGAGGAGCACCGTGCTCCAGCGCCCGACGGCACCCCGGGCAAGGGCGCCCGCTTCGTGCGGGCGGCGGCCCGCCTGGTCACGAAGCCCGCCTTCACCTTCCGCGTCGACCGCTGACAGCGAGGGCGTCGGGACACTCATCGCCAGAGCGGGAGCTCCTGCCAGCCGTCCCGCGTCCCGATCACGGCCGGCGGCACGAAACGGACATCGGGATGGCTGTCGACGACTCGCGACATGAGACGCGACGGCTCGACGCCCTGCTCGTTGCGCAGGTACTGGACGAGGGTCAGCTGACCGAAGGTCCGGTTCATGCTGGCCGCAGCGAAGTCCAGGGAGCGGTCGGATCCGGCTCGCGGCAGCTTCGGTCGCTTCGAGTAGACACGATTGAACAGCCGACCGTGGTGTGCGCACGCGTTCCGCACGGTGTTGAGCGCGCGGAGCCACGACGTCAACTGTGGAGCACGGAGCGAGTACTCAGTGGCGATCGCCTGTTGCACGACCGGCGGAGCGAACTCGAGCAACCGCACCAGGCCGCCCCAGTCGAGGACCTCGACGGCCGCCCAGACCGGGAGCACGCCCGCGTACTGGTTGCGGTGGTGCTCGACGAAGTCCTCACGGGACATGGACACGTTGGTCTCGAACTTCCGACGCCACATCGGGTAGGCGTCGCCCCGCCGAGCCAACGGGCCGAGGATCTCGGGCGCGAGGTGAGCGGTCGCGTCCAGACGACCGAGCGCATGACCCAGATGGGCGCGGACCGAGAGCTCGACGGGCGCGAGGGCTGCGAAGACAGCGGTCCGGAGCCGCTCGTCGAACTCGTACAGGGCGATCACGTCGGCGAAGGACGCGCCCCGTCGGAACTGGTCGAGGCGTCGTCCGTCCTCGATCCGCCGGAAGGGGTACCAATACCCGCTCAATCGGTAGTAGTTGACTCGAGCGAGCCACGTCAGCGCGAGCTGGGGGTCGTCGACGATCAGTCCACGATCGAGCAGCTGATCGAGTTACTGCTCGTACGATCGAAACGGCTTCGGCGCCCCCATCCTTCGCCTCCACCGGCCGAAAAAAGGACCGGCCCTGGACCTGCGGAGCAGGCGGAACCGGTCTTGTGCAGCCAACATATCACTGGGGCGAGGCGCGACGCAACCCGTCAGGCGACGCGACGGAACAACGCGATGAACATCGCGTCCGTGCCGATGCGGTGCGGCCAGAGCTGCGCCGTCATGCCGTCGGGGACCTGCGGGTCACGCGCTGCCACCGACCGCACGACCGAGGCCGTGTCGACCTGCTCGAGCACCCCGCCGTGCCGTGTCATCAGCGCGTCGACCTGCCCACGGGTCTCGGCCAGGTGCGGCGAGCACGTCACGTACGCCAAGGTCCCACCGGGGGTCAGCACCCGGACGGCCGCGTCGAGCAACTCGGTCTGCAGCGCCGCGAGCTCCTGCACGTCCTCGGGCACCTTGCGCCAGCGTGCCTCGGGACGCCGCCGCAACGCGCCGAGCCCGGTGCACGGCGCATCGAGGAGCACCCGGTCGAACGTCACCCCGGAGCCGTCGAGTCCGTACCGCCGACCGTCGCCCTCGACGACGGTCACGGTGTCGCCGAACCCCGCGAGGGCCTGCTTCACGAGTCCGACACGCGCGGGCACGAGTTCGTTGGCCACGAGGGTCGCGCCGCCCTGCGCGGCCTCGGCGGCGAGGAGCGCGGCCTTGCCACCGGGGCCGGCGCACAGGTCGAGCCAGCGCTCCCCCGCGCGGACCGCCGACGCGCGGCTCAGCGTCAGGGCGGCGAGCTGCGAGCCCTCGTCCTGCACCCGCAGTCGTCCGGCCGCGACGCCGGGCACCCGGGCGGGGTCGCCGGTGACACCGCGGATCCCGACGGGCGACACCGGCAGGGCGTCCGCATCCAGGACGGGAGGCTCGGTGTCCGCCGCGTCGTCGGCCTCCGGTTCGTCCGTGGCCGGTTCCACCGCCGTGGTCGCGGTGGCGAGATCGTCCTCCGTCGCGAGACCGGGCAGCGCAGCGAGCTGCACGCGGGGCGCGACGTCGTCCGCCGCGAGCAACGCGACGAGTTCGTCACGGGCGCGCTCGGCGGCGAGGGCGTCGCGGAGCGCCGACACGACCCAGGTCGGGTGCGACCACCTGGTCGCGAGGAGTGCGTCTCCGGACAGCCCTCGGGTGATCTCGGCGTCCCACTCGTCGGGCGTCTTCGCGGCGACCTTGCGCAACACCGCGTTCACGAAGCCGGTGGCACGGCGGGCACCCACCTCTCGGGCGAGCTCGACCGTCGCGGACACCGCGGCGTGCACCGGGGTGCGCATCGCGAGGAGCTGGTGGACGCCGAGCCGCATGACGTCGAGCACGTCCGCCTCGATGTTCGCGACCCGTCGTCCCGAGGCCGCTTCCACGATGGCGTCGTACCGGCCGATCATCCGGATCGTGCCGTACGTCAGCTCGGTGGCGAACCCGGCGTCGCGAGCGGAGAGCGCGGCTCGGCGGATGCGGGTCGGGAGGAGCAGGTTCGCGTACGCGTCGTCGACCTGCACGGCGCGGATGACGTCGAACGCGACGCGGCGGGCGCTCGGGCCGCGGACGGTGCGCGCCGGCTGCTGGTGCTGTCGCTGGGGGCTCATGCGAGGGTCTTCCCGTCGAGTTCGCCGAGGCCGCGGGCCCAGGCGGCGGCGTCCATCGCCTTCTTGCCCGCCGGCTGCACCTCGGTGAGCACCAGCGGTCCGTCACCGGTCCCGACGAACAGCCGACCGCCCTGGACGGCCAGCGCGCCGGGGGCGAGCGACGGGGCGGGGTCTCCCGAGCCTCCCGTCCGGTGGGCCCGGAGCAGCTTGACGCGCGTCTCTCCCAGGTGCGCGAACGCTCCTGGTTCCGGCGTCACGCCGCGGATACGAGCGTGCACGGCGGACGCGCGTTCGGTGAAGTCGATCCGGCCGTCCTCGATGGTGGTCTTCGGGGCGACGGTCGGCTCGCCGACCTGCTCGGTCGCCGTCGCGGTCCCGGCGGCGATGCCGTCGACGACGCCGGCGACGACCGCTGCGCCCGTCTCGGCCATGGCGGCGAGGACCTCGCCCGACGTGGCCTCCGGCTCGATGGCGAACGGCTCGGCGGCGAAGACCGGGCCGGCGTCGAGCGCCTCGACGAGCTGGAAGACGGTCGCGGCGGTCGTCGTGTCCCCCGCCATGACGGCACGCTGCACCGGGGCCGCGCCGCGGTACGCCGGCAGGTCGGAGAAGTGCAGGTTGATCCAGCCGTGTCGCGGCGCGTCGAGCGCCGGACGGCGGAGCAGCGCGCCGTAGGCGACGATGACACCGAGATCGACGTCGAGGTCGACGAGCTGCCGGGTGACGTCGTCGTCGACCCGGGACGCCTCGATGACGGGGAGTCCGAGCTCCTCGGCGACCCGTGCCACCGGTGTCGGGGTGAGCACGCGCTTCCGGCCCTGCGGCGTCGGCGGACGAGTCAGCACCGCGGCGATCTCGTGGTCGGAGGCCGCGAGCCGGCGGAGGGTGGGGACGGCCGCAGCGGGGCTGCCGGCGACGACGAGACGCATGGGTTCGATCCTCCCATGCCTCAGGTCGTCGTCGCCGCGTCCCGTGACTCGGTGAAGGCCTGCACGCACGCCTCGATCTGCTCCTCGGTGTGCGCGGCGGAGAGCTGCACTCGGATGCGGGCACGCCCCTTCGGCACCACGGGGTAGCTGAACGCGGTGACGTAGACCCCTCGTGCCTGCATCTCGTCGGCGATCCGTGCCGTCAGGGCCGCATCGTGGAACATGACCGGCACGATCGGGTGCTCACCGGGGAGCAGCTCGAACCCGGCGTCGGTCATCCGCGTCCGGAACTGCTCGGCGTTCCGCACCAGACGGGCCCTGGCGACGTCGGAGCGTTCGATGAGGTCCAGCGCCGCCACCGTCCCGGCTGCGATGACCGGCGCGAGCGAGTTCGAGAAGAGGTACGGACGCGAGCGCTGCCGGAGCAGGTCGACGATCTCCTTCCGGCTCGACACGTAGCCGCCGGATGCGCCGCCGAGTGCCTTGCCGAAGGTCCCCGTGTACACGTCGACCCGGTCCGCGACGCCGCAGTGCTCCGGCGTTCCGCGACCGTGCTCACCGATGAAGCCGACGGCGTGCGAGTCGTCCACGATGACCAGGGCGTCGTAGCGTTCCGCGAGGTCGCAGATCTCCGCGAGCGGCGCGATGAAGCCGTCCATCGAGAACACGCCGTCCGTGACGATCGCCCGGAAGCGCGCGTCCCCCGCCGCGACGAGCTGCGCCTCGAGGTCCTGCATGTCGCGGTTCCGGTAGCGGTACCGCTGCGCCTTGCAGAGTCGGACGCCGTCGATGATCGAGGCGTGGTTCAGCTCGTCGGAGATGATCGCGTCCTCGGGGCCGAGCAGCACCTCGAACAACCCGCCGTTCGCATCGAAGCACGACGAGTACAGGATCGTCGCCTCGGTGCCGAGGAACGACGACACCCGGCGTTCGAGGTCGAGGTGCAGGTCCTGCGTTCCGCAGATGAACCGGACGCTCGCCATCCCGTAGCCCCAGCGGTCGAGCGCGTCCTTCGCCGCGTCGACCAGGTCCGTCGAATCGGCGAGCCCGAGGTAGTTGTTCGCGCAGAAGTTGAGGAGCTCGCGCCCGTCCGCGTCGATCGCGGCTCGCTGGGGACCCGAGATGCCCCGTTCGTGCTTGGTGAGGCCCGCGTCCTCGATGCCCGCGAGTTCGCTCGCCAGGTGTTCCTTGATCGCGCCGTACATCAGTGCTCCGTCCAGTCGATGACGACCTTGCCGCCGTCTGCGGTCGCTGCCGCGTCGAAGGCCTGCTCCCACTCGGCCGCCGGGAACCGTGCCGTCACGAGCGAGCCGATGCGATCGCGCAGCACCGTGCTCGTCTGCAACATCGAGCTCATGGCCTGCCAGGTCTCGAACATCTCGCGGCCGTAGATGCCCTTCACGGTGAGCATGTGCGTCACGACGAGTCCCCAGTCGACGGCGATCGTGCTCGACGGCAGGCCGAGCATCGCGATCCGCCCGCCGTGGTTCATGTTCGCGACCATCGAGGGCAGCGCGTCCGGCGCGCCGGACATCTCGAAGCCGACGTCGAAGCCCTCGCGCATACCGAGGTCGTACTGCGCCGCCCGGATCGCCTCGGCACCGTCGGCCCGGACGTCGACCGCGGCGTCGGCGCCCATCTCCGTCGCCATCGCCAGGCGGTTCGCGCTGACGTCGGTGCCCACCACGAACCGGGCTCCGGCGTGGCGTGCGACCGCGATCGCCATGAGGCCGATCGGTCCGCATCCCGTCACGAGCACGTCCTCGCCGATGACCGGGAAGGCCAGTGCGGTGTGCACGGCGTTCCCGAGCGGGTCGAACAGCGCGCCCACCTCCGGCTCGATCGTCTCGTGGTGGACCCAGACGTTCGCGCCGGGCAGCGTCAGGTACTCGGCGAAAGCGCCGTCCCGCTGCACGCCGAGCCCCTTCGTGCGGATGCACATCTGGCGGCGACCGGCGCGGCAGTTCCGGCAGGTGCCGCACACGATGTGTCCCTCGCCCGAGACCTGGTCCCCGACCGAGACGTCCCGGACGGCTGCGCCCACCTCGACGACCTCGCCGAAGAACTCGTGCCCGGGGACCAGCGGCGCGGTGACGGCGGAGGCCGCCCAATCGTCCCATCGCCTGATGTGCAGGTCGGTGCCGCAGATGCCGGTCCGGAGCACCCGGATCAGGACCTCGTCCTCGGTGGGGACCGGCACGGGACGGTCGACCATGACCAGTCCCGGGGCGGCATCGGGCTTGTACAGCGCTCGCATCGCGTTCACCTCGTCGTGAATGTCGTCTGACGGCGACTCGTGGTCACCGCCCTCCACCCTGGCACAGCTCGTGGCGGGGCCGGGTAGGCAGGGCCGCGGGCGCGCCTGCGCTGGACCCCGTCAGACCTCGGAGAACGGCTCGGCGTCGTCGAGCCGCGCGCGGAGCGCCGGAGCCGCGCGTCGTTTGTTGCCGCCGGGGAGCACCCGGCGCGTCGACGATCGCCGGATGACCTCGGCCTTGAGCGTCGCGGCGACCTCGGTGCCGTGCGCGTACGGGAAGCGCACGATCGCGCGGACCGTACCGGGGACCGGGTCGTCGACGGGTACCGGACCGAGCACGGGACCGACCGGGGCGTCCCCGAGGGCCTCGACCGCCGCAGTCACCGCCTGCTCCGTCCCGGTCAGCGTCGCCACCCGGACGGCGGGCGGGAAGAGCAGCTCGCGGCGGTCGACGAGTTCGTCGTGCGCGGGACCGTCGAGCTGCCACAGGGCCATCGCGGTCGCGAGACGGCCACCGATGCCGACCAGGTAGACCTCGGCGCCCGGAGCACCCTTCGCGGCGGCGTTCGTCCAGAAACGGAGCACTTCCTCCTGCACACGGAGGCCCTCCCTCGCGAGCATGCGTTCGCCGTCGAGCAGCAGCACGCAGGCGTACCCACCCGGTGTCGACGGTTCTGCGCCCCGCGTCGCGACGACCACAGCGGGTTTCGCGGGGACCTCGTCGATCGGCCGTGACCCGTCCGCGACGATGATCCGGGTGCCGGGGAACGCCCGACCGAGCTCGTCCGCGGTGCGCTGGGCACCCTGCCCGACGGGCTTCAACTTTCCCCCACCGCACGTCGGGCAGCGGTACCCGACCGCGAGGGCGCCGCAGAACCGGCACTGCGGGACGGCACCGTGCGTGGGACTGCCGAGCGGCCCGCCGCACACTCGGCAGTGCGCACGCTCGCCGCAGTCGGCGCAGACGAGTCCGGTCCCGAAGCCCGGGTTCGCGACCTGCACGAGCACCGGGCCCGTCCGGCTGGCCTCTCGTGCGGCACGCCACGCGCTGCTCGGGATCCGGGCCTGCGCGGCCGGACCGTCGGCGTTCACCTGCTGTGCGGTCGGGATGACGTTCGGCACCAGCTGGCGGTACGGCACCACGTCGTCGAGCCACTGCAGCTCGACGAGCCGCTGCACGTCGGTGCTCCGAGCGTGCGCGGCGAACAGCAGCGCGGCGCCGGACTGGGCTGCGCGCACGAGGGCGACGTCGCGCGTGTGCACGTAGGGCGCTCGCGGCTCGATGAACGACTGGTCGCCGTCGTCCCACATCGCGATCAGCCCGAGGTCGTCGGCAGGCGCGTACATCGCCGTCCGGTTCCCGATCGCCACCACCGGGTGCGTCCGCGCCTGCAACAGTGCCTTCGCACGCTGACCGTTCGTCTGCTTCGCGTCGAACCGGACCACCCGTTCGACGGGGACGAGCGCGTGCAGCGCCCGTTCCAGGTCCATCACGTCGCGGAAGTCCGGGACCGCGATGACGGCCGAGCGCTCGGTGGCGAGGGTCCGCGCAGCGGCCTGCGCGAGCGTCGCGGCCCAGCCGGGGACCCACACCGGCTCGTCAGCGGAGCCCAGGTCGACGGGGTGTGGGACCGCTGCGACCGCCGCACGGCCGTCCTTCGCCAGGACATCCTCCAGCACGCCGTCCCCGTAGCCCGTCACCGGCGGGGCGACGACCGCAGGCGGCACGGCGGACGTGTCCCGCGCGAGCCAGGCCTTCTCGGCCCGGACCTGGCGCGTCGGCACGGCCAGGCGCAGCACGTCCGATGCCACCCCGGCGGCCCGGTCGGACACCGCGCGTGCGAGCTTCCAGATCTCCGGCGCGAGCACCGGCACCGGGCTGACGAGCGTCTCGATCGCGCTGAGCTCCCCCGGGTAGCCGCCCTCCTCGAGCACCTCGACGACGTACGCGTCGGACATCCGTGCCCCGGTGCGCAGTGGCACCTTCACGCGGACCCCCGGCACGCAGTCGTCCTCGAGCTCGGCCGGCACCCGGTAGTCGAACAGACGGTCGAGCTGCGGGAGCGGCGAGTCGAGGACGACGCGCGCGACGGTGGTCACGCGTGCCTTCAGACGGCGACGGAGACGAGTCCTGCCGCCTGGCGGAGTTCCTCGACGCGGTCGAGCTGCTCCCAGGTGAACCCGGGGAGCTCGCGGCCGAAGTGGCCGTACGTCGCGGTCTGCGCGTAGCGCGGCTTGAGCAGGTCGAGGTCACGGATGATCGCGGCCGGACGGAGGTCGAAGACCTGTCGGATTGCGGCTTCGATCGTGGCGTCGTCGACGTGACCGGTGCCGAACGTCTCCACGTAGAGCCCGACGGGCTTCGCGCGGCCGATCGCGTACGCGACCTGGACCTCGAGCCGGTCGGCGAGTCCGGCGGCGACGGCGTTCTTCGCGACCCAGCGCAGGGCGTAGGCCGCGGAGCGGTCGACCTTCGACGGGTCCTTGCCGCTGAACGCACCACCGCCGTGCCGGGAGGCACCGCCGTACGTGTCGACGATCACCTTGCGGCCGGTGAGTCCGGCGTCGCCCTGGGGACCGCCGATCTCGAAGCGACCGGTCGGGTTGACGATGACCTCGACGCCCGACGAGTCGAGCTCCGACAGCGCCAGCACCGGGCGGATGACGTGCTCGGTGATCGCAGCGGTCAGCTCGTCGAGCGTGACGCTCGGCGAGTGCTGCGTCGACACGACCACGGTCTCGACGGTCTTCGGGACGACGCCGTCGTAGCCGACGGTGACCTGGGTCTTGCCGTCGGGACGCAGGAACGGCAGTTCACCCGACTTGCGCACGGCGGCCAGGCGCTCCGCCAGGCGGTGCGCGAGCCAGATCGCGACGGGCATGTACTCGGGCGTCTCGTTCGTCGCGAAGCCGAACATGATGCCCTGGTCGCCGGCGCCCTGGCGGTCGAGCGGGTCGACGCCGGCACCGGAGCGGGCGTCGAGCGACTCGTCGACGCCCTGCGCGATGTCCGGCGACTGCGCGCCGATCGAGACCTCGACGCCGCAGGTGCGGCCGTCGAACGAGACCTCGGACGAGTTGTACCCGATGCCCGTGATCACGTCACGGACGATCTTCGGGATCTCGACGTAGCCCGACGTCGTGACCTCGCCCGCGACGTGCACGAGCCCGGTCGTCACCATCGTCTCGACGGCGACGCGCGCGTGCGGGTCCGCCGCGAGGAGCGCGTCGAGGATGCTGTCCGAGATCTGGTCGCAGATCTTGTCGGGATGCCCCTCGGTCACCGACTCGGACGTGAACAGGCGCAGGGTACTGGACGTCACCGGGGTCAGACGGTGGGCTGCGGCTGCTGCTTGGTGGCGGTGAGCTTGTCCTCGTTGATCTCGTGGAGGGCCACCGACAGCGGCTTGTCGTCGATCGTGGAGTCGACGAGCGGACCGACGTTGTCGAAGAGCGAGCCCTCGTGCAGGTCGGCGTAGTAGTCGTTGATCTGGCGCGCGCGCTTCGACGCGAAGATGACGAGCGCGTACTTCGACTCGACCTTGGACAGCAGGTCGTCGATGGGCGGGTCGATGATGCCCTGGGGGTTGGCCATGGTGTCTCCTGTCGACGGAAAGATCGGTCGCACCCGGCGGGGCGCAGTCGCGCCCGGCTAGGGCGCAGTGAACAAGTCTACGACTTCCTGTGCTGCGGTGCTGACATCGGAGTTCACGATGCGCACGTCGAACTCGTCCTGCGCGGCGAGCTCGACCTTCGCGGTCTCGAGCCGACGGGCCTGTTCCTCCGCGGATTCCGTCCCGCGACCGATCAGCCGGCGGACGAGTTCGTCCCACGTCGGCGGCAGCAGGAAGACGAGCACGGCCTCCGGCATGGCGTCGCGCACCTGCCGAGCGCCCTGCAGGTCGATCTCGAGCATGACCTTGTCGCCGGCGTCGAGCGCGCGGTCGATCGGCGGACGCGGGGTGCCGTACCGGTACGAGTTGTGCACGGTCGCCCACTCGAGGAGCTCGCGGTCCCGGATCATCCGGTCGAACTCGGCGTCGTCGACGAAGTAGTAGTGCACGCCGTCGACCTCGCCGGGACGGGGCTTCCTGGTCGTCGCGGACACGCTGAGGTTCACCTCGGGGTACTGCTCGCGGATGTACGCGCTGACTGTGCCCTTGCCGACGGCGGTGGGACCCGCGAGCACGACGAGCTTCGACACGCCACGCTTGCGGCCGCGCGCGACGAGCCAGTCCGACAGCGCGGTCCGCTGCCGGGTCCCGAGTCCGCCGAGGCGCTTCGACGGCGCGATCCGGAGCGTGCCCATGATCCCTTCGGCCCGCGCCGGACCGATCCCGCTCAGGCTGGTGAGGAGGTCGCGGACGCGCAGGGACTTCTCGGCCGGTGCGTCCTCGTCGCTCCACGCGGTGCGAGCGACGTCGAGCGCCGACCGCTCCCCCGATGCGACGGCGGCCTTGACCGCCGCCCGGGCGCGACGTGCGGCGACCGCCGCACGAGCCGCTGCGACACGGTCCACCTCTGGCGGATTGCGGTGCGCGGGCAGCTGGCTGCGGTCGTCGGTCATGCCCCTGCCCCCGCCAGCGCTGCCGCGATCCGGTCGGCACGGTCGGCGACGAGCGCCGCGACGCCGTCCGGACCGTCGGAGAGCAGCCCGCGGGACTCGCTCACGAGCACCTGCTCGGCACGGGATCCGTACAGGGACCGGAGGTCCTCGATGCGAGCGCCCTGGGCACCGAACCCGGGAGCCAGGATCGGCGAGGTGCCGATCTCGTCCGCACCGATGCCGAAGTCCTGCAGGGAGAGGGTCGCGCCGAGCACGAGCCCGACGTCGCCGATGGCCTGGTCGCCCACGGCCGGGTTGTCGTCTGCCACGTCGAGAACGATACCGGCAGCGACGGAGCGCCCCGCACGCGGGCCCTCCGCCAGCACCGCGGTCTGCAGGACGCGGGCCTCGGGGTTGCTCGTCGCCGCGAGCACGAACACGCCGGCGCCGTTCCGGCGCGCGACGTCGACCGTGCCGGCGAGCGAGCCGTAGCCGAGGTACGGCGAGACCGTCATCGCGTCGGCCGCGAACGGCCCGTCGCGGTCCAGCCACGCGAGCGCGTAGTCGTCCCCGGTCGATCCGATGTCGCCGCGCTTCACGTCGGCGACGACCAGGAGGCCCGCATCGCGTGCCCGGCGGATCGTCGCGTCGAGCGCGCGGTAGCCGTCCACCCCCGCGGCCTCGAAGAAGGCGATCTGCGGCTTCACGACCGCCGCGCGGCCGGCGGCCGCGTCCACCAGGACACGGCCGAACTCGGTCAGACCCGCTTCGTCACGACCGAGCCCCCACGCCGCCAGGGTGGCGGCATGGGGGTCGATCCCGACGCACAGGGCGGAACGCGACCCGATGGCAGCCGCGAGCCGGACGCCGAACGGCACCGGACCTCCCGTCTGGCCGGCGGACACGGGACGATCCGTCACCATCCCGCCCGCTCGAGCGCGTAGTCCTGCAGGCTGCGGACGCTGTGCTGCGTGCCGATCGTCTCGATCGCCGCGACGGCCGCACCGAGCTGCGCGATCGTCGTGAACAGCGGCTTGTCCGCCGCGACGGTTGCCGCGCGGATCTCGTAGCCGTCCGCGCGACCCGACGCGCCCGATGGCGTGTTGATCACGATGTCGACCTCGTCGCGGGCGAGCATCTCGACGACGCTGTCGCCACCCTGGCTGAACTTGCCGACGACCGACACCTGGATGCCGTTGCGGCGCAGGACCTCGGCGGTGCCCTCGGTCGCGGTGATCGTGAAGCCGAGCTGCTGGAGGCGGTGGACCGGCAGCACGATCGCGCGCTTGTCGGTGTCGGCGACGCTCACGAAGACCGTGCCGGACGTCGGCAGTCCGCCGTACGCGGCTTCCTGCGACTTGAGGAACGCCCGCGGGAAGTCGCGGTCGATCCCCATGACCTCACCAGTGGAGCGCATCTCCGGGCTGAGGACCGAGTCGACGACCTGGCCCTCTGCCGTGCGGAACCGGCGGAAGGGCAGCACGGCCTCCTTGACCGCGACCGGCGCCTGGGCGGGGACGAACGCGCCGTCCCGCTCCGGCAGGAGCCCCTCGGCGACGAGTCCGTCGACGGTGGTCCCGGTCATGATGCGGGCGGCGGCCTTCGCCAGCGCGATGCCGAGCGCCTTGGAGACGAACGGGACGGTGCGGCTGGCACGCGGGTTCGCCTCGAGCACGTAGAGCACGCCGGCGCCGATCGCGAACTGCACGTTGAGCAGCCCCCGGACGCCGATGCCGCGCGCGATCTTCTCGGTCGCGTCGACGACGGCCTGGATCTCGCCGCGACCGAGCCCGACCGGCGGGAGCGTGCAGGACGAGTCACCGGAGTGGATCCCGGCTTCCTCGATGTGCTCCATGATGCCGCCGATGTAGAGCCGCTCGCCGTCGAAGAGCGCGTCGACGTCGATCTCCACGGCGTCGTCGAGGAACCGGTCCACCAGGAGCGGCAGGTCCGGGCCGATGATCGCCTGGTCGGCCATCCGGTCGAAGTAGTCGGCCATCGCGGTGGAGTCGTAGACGATCTCCATGCCGCGGCCACCGAGGACGAACGACGGGCGGACGAGCACCGGGTACCCGATCTCCTCGGCCACCGCGGTCGCGCTGGCGAGGTCGTGCGCGGTGCCGTTGCGCGGGGCGAGCAGTCCGGCCTCGTCGAGGATCGCGGAGAACTGACCGCGCTCCTCGGCGGAGTCGATCGCCGTCGGGCTCGTGCCGAGGATCGGGATGCCGGCCGCTTCGAGCGGCTTCGCGAGCCCCAGTGCCGTCTGGCCGCCGAGCTGCACGACGACGCCGACGAGCTCACCGGACGCTGCCTCGGCCTCGATGACCTCGAGGACGTCCTCGGTGGTCAGCGGCTCGAAGTACAGGCGGTCGGAGGTGTCGTAGTCGGTGGAGACCGTCTCCGGGTTGCAGTTGATCATGATCGTCTCGAAACCGGCGTCCGAGAGCGCGAAGGACGCGTGCACGCAGGAGTAGTCGAACTCGACGCCCTGGCCGATGCGGTTCGGGCCGGAGCCGAGGATGACGACCTTCTTGCGGCCCGACGGGGCGACCTCGGTCTCGGTGTCGTAGGACGAGTAGTGGTACGGCGTGAGCGCCGGGAACTCGCCGGCGCAGGTGTCCACCGTCTTGAACACCGGGCGGATGCCCAGTGCGTGACGGGTGTTGCGGACGTCCTGCTCGGTGACGCCGCGCAGCGCAGCGATCTGGATGTCGCTGAAGCCGTGCTCCTTGGCCCACCGGATCGTGTCGGCGTCGAGTTCCGCTGCCGCCGCGACCTCGCCGGCGACCTCGTTGATGAGCACGATCTGGTCGATGAACCACGGGTCGATCTTCGTGGCGTCGAAGACCTCTTCCGCGGTGGCGCCGGCGACCAGGGCCTGCTGCACCGTGACGATGCGGCCGTCGGTCGGGATCGCCGACTTCGCCAGCAGGGCGTCCTTGTCGAGCTCGGCGGCCGGGGTGTCCCAGTGGAAGCTCGAGCCGCGCTTCTCCAGCGAGCGGAGCGACTTCTGCAGGGCGGTGGCGTAGTTCCGGCCGATGGCCATCGCCTCGCCCACGCTCTTCATGGTCGTGGTCAGCGTGGCGTCGGCGGCCGGGAACTTCTCGAACGCGAACCGCGGGGTCTTCACCACGACGTAGTCGAGCGTCGGCTCGAAGCTCGCCGGGGTGACCCGCGTGATGTCGTTCTGGATCTCGTCGAGGCGGTACCCGATGGCGAGCTTCGCGGCGATCTTGGCGATCGGGAAGCCCGTCGCCTTCGACGCGAGGGCGCTCGAGCGGGACACCCGCGGGTTCATCTCGATCACGATGACGCGGCCGTTGGACGGGTCGATCGCGAACTGGATGTTGCAGCCGCCGGTGTCGACGCCGACGCGACGGATGATGTCGATGCCGATGTCACGGAGGTTCTGGTACTCGCGGTCGGTGAGCGTCAGCGCCGGGGCGACCGTGATCGAGTCGCCGGTGTGCACGCCGACCGGGTCGACGTTCTCGATGGAGCAGACCACGACGGTGTTGTCGTAGTTGTCCCGCATGAGCTCGAGCTCGTACTCCTTCCAGCCGAGGATCGACTCCTCCAGCAGGACCTCGGTCGTCGGGCTGGACTGCAGGCCGTCGCCGACGAAGCGGACGAGCTCGTCCTCGTTGTACGCGAAGCCGGAGCCGAGGCCGCCCATCGTGAAGGACGGACGGACGACGAGCGGGTAGCCGAGGTCGGCCGCGAACTCCTTCGCTTCCTCCAGCGTGTGCGCGATGTGGCTGCGCGCCACGTCGGCACCCGACTCGAGCACCAGCTCCTTGAAGAGCCAGCGGTCCTCGCCGCGCTGGATCGCGTCGACCTTCGCACCGATCAGCTCGACGCCGTGCTTGGCGAGGATCCCGGCCTCGTCGAGCGCGATCGCCGCGTTCAGGGCGGTCTGGCCGCCGAGCGTCGGCAGGACGGCGTCGGGCTGCTCGATGCGGATGATCTCCTCGAGCGAGGCGTTGGTGATCGGCTCGATGTAGGTCGCGTCGGCGAAGTCCGGGTCGGTCATGATCGTCGCCGGGTTCGGGTTCACGAGGATGACGCGGATGCCCTCTGCACGGAGGACTCGGCAGGCCTGGGTGCCGGAGTAGTCGAACTCGGCGGCCTGGCCGATGACGATCGGGCCGGAGCCGATGACGAGGACGGAGTTGATGTCGGAGCGCTTGGGCATCAGTTCGCTTCCTTGGTGGTGTCTGCTGCGGGAGTGGGGGGGGGGGGGGGGGGGGGGGGGGGGGGGGGGGGGGGGGCGGCCGCCCCCCCCCCCCGGCCCGGGGGGGTTTAAAAAAAACCACC
>JASCOI010000057.1 GCA_029959665.1 Microbacteriaceae bacterium PS02333 | reverse complement strand
GGGGGGCGGGGTCGCCGGCGATGTGGGGCTGAGCCCGAGACTGGCGCCGGCGCCGGCGCGGGCGCGGGCGCCGGCGGTCGGCAGGTGGGCGGACGGCGCGCGTACCCCGGGTGGGTGGCACCCGGAGTCGGGACTGCCGGCACGGCCCCGTGCGGCGGAGACTTCCGGGGTGACCGACACCACGACCAGCCCCGCACGCCCGGCGACCGCCTGGGAGCAGCACTCCCCCGTCCGCACCGCCGCGGAACTGCTCCTCGGGCTCTCGTTCTTCGTGACGATGGCGTTCGGTGGGTACGGCGCGGCGACCGGTCACACCTCGATCGTCGCCGGCCTCGGTGCGATCGTGTTCCTGACGACGCTCACGTGCGTCCTCGTGTCGTGGTTCTCCGGCGCGGGCGACCCCGCCGAGGGCGACCGCTAGACGCCAGCACCCCCGCCAGCGCCCTCGACGCCAGCACCCTCGACGGCAGCGCCCTCCGCCGCCGCCCGACGGTCCGCCCGCCGCTCGCGCGCCCGCTCGACGAGGAAGTACAGCGCCGGCAGCACGACGAGCGTCAACAGCGTCGAGGACACCAGCCCGCCGATCACCACGAGCGCGAGCGGCTGCGAGATGAACCCGCCCTGCCCGGTGAGCCCGACGGCCATCGGGAGCAGCGCGAAGATCGTCGCGAGCGCCGTCATCAGGATCGGCCGGAGTCGTCTCGTCGCGCCCTCGATCATGGCGTCCCGCACGCGGAGACCCCGGCGGCGGTACTGGTTCACGAGGTCGATGAGGACGATCGCGTTCGTCACCACGATGCCCACCAGCATGAGCACCCCGATCAACGACGCGACCCCGATCGGGATGCCCGAGACGATCTGCAGCAGGATCGCCCCCGTCGCGGCGAACGGCACCGACACCAGGAGCAGCAACGGCTGGAGCAGACTCCGGAAGGTCGCGACCATCACCACGTAGACGATCAGGATCGCGACCAGCGCGGCGAGCAGCAGCTGGCTGAACGCCGACGACTGACTCGACGCCACGCCGCCGATCGTGGCCGAGGCACCCTTCGGCAGGTCGAGGTCGTCGACCGCCGACGTCACCGACTGCACGGCGGCCCCGAGGTTCGCGGAGTCCGGCGTCACGGTGATCGTCGCCGTGCGGACGGCGTCCGAGGTCGTGACGGACGTCGGGCCGTCCGCCTGCTCGACGGTCGCGACGTCGGACAGCGGCACCACGCCGGTCGACGTCGGCAACGACAGGTCGCGCAGCGCCTGCACGGTGGTCGGCGGTTCCGGGTCGGCGATGTAGACGTCGAGCGAGGCATCGCCGATCTCGACCGTGCCGGTGTCCCGCGGGGAGACGGCCGCCGCGACGATCCCGCCGACCTGGGTCTCCGTGAGCCCGAGCGCCGCCGCCTTCGAGCGGTCGACCCGGACGGCCAGGTACGGCTCGGCCGCCGAGAGGTTGCTCGACGCCCCGGTCGTGTGCGCGACGTCCTTCATCGTCGAGAGCACCTTGTCCGCAGCGGTCCTGAGCTGCGCCTGGCTCGGCGCCGTGACGTCCACCTCGATGTCGCTGCTGCCGCCGAACCCGCCGCCGGACGACGACAGCGAGATCGTGCCCGCGTCGGACAGCCCGTCGAGACGCTTCCGGGTGTCCGACTGGATGCGGGTCTGGTCGGCGTCCGAGTCGGTGGTGACGGCGTACTGGATCGACGCCGTACCAGAGCCCCCGAACGCCGCCTGGATCGACTGCCCGCTCGACCCGATCGTGGTCTGCACGGTGTCGACGCCGTCCACCGCCCGGAGCTGCGCCTCGACCTTGCGGGCAGCGTCGGACTGGACGTCGAGCGAGGCACCTGGTTCGAGGTCCTGCGTCACGGTGAAGGTGTTCTGCCCGGAGTCCCCGAGGTAGTTCGTCTTCACGAACGGCACCGCCGCCGCGGTCCCGCCGAGCACGAGCACGGCCAGCAGCACGACGAGCAGCGGGAACCGCAGCACCCAGTGCAGGACCGGCAGGTAGCCACGGCGCAGACGGTCGGGCGCCCCGGCGTCGTGGAGGTCGTCGGCGGAGCGGAGCGCGGACTCCGTGGCCGAGCCGCTGCCGGCGGTCCCCGTGCCCGCGTGCTTGTGCCCCTTGGGTGCGCGGAGGAACCAGTACGCCAGCACCGGCACGATCGTCAGCGCGACGAGCAACGACGCGATGAGCGCCATCGACACGGTGAGCGCGAACGGCCGGAACAGCTCCCCGACGAGCTCCGCGACGAAGGCGACGGGCAGGAACACGACGACGGTCGTCAGGGTCGACGCCGTCACCGCCCCGGCGACCTCGCGCACCCCGTCGAGCACCGCCTGCCGCCGATCGACACCGGGTTGCAGGTGCCGTTTGATGTTCTCGATCACGACGATCGAGTCGTCCACGACGCGGCCGATCGCGATCGTCAGTCCAGCGAGCGTGATGATGTTCAGCGTGTAGTCCGCCGCGCGCATGCCGATCGCGGCGAGCAGCACCGAGGTCGGGATCGAGATCGCGGTGACGATCGTCGACCGGACCGACAGCAGGAAGACCAGGATCACGACCACCGCGAACCCGAGGCCGAGCAGGCCTTCCTCGGCGAGGGAGTCGATGGACTGCTGGATGTAGGGCGCCTGGTCGAACACGACCGTGAACTTCGGGTCCCCGGTGATCTTCGACTCGATGCCGGGCAGCGCGTCGCGGACGGTCTTCGAGACGTCGACGGTGTTGGCCTGCTGGGTCTTCGTGATCGCGATGGTCAGCGATTCCTCGCCGTCGACCCGGCTGATCGAGGTCCGTGGCGACTCGGTGATGGCGACCTTCGCGACGTCGCCGATCGTGGACGCTGCAGCGCCCCCGGTCAGCGGCAGCGCTTCGATGTCGGCCACGGAGGCGATGCGCTGCCCGGTCTGCACCGAGAGCGTCGAGCCGTCCTGGGTGATCGTCCCGCCGGGGATCAGCGTGCCGTTGTCGTCGAGTGCATCGGAGATCGCGGTCTCGGACAGCCCGCGCGCCGCGAGCTCGTCGCGATCAGGTGTGATGAGCACACGGCGGCCCGGGTTGCCGAACACATCGGCTTCGCGCACCCCGTCGAGCTTCTCGAGGTCGGGCACCGCCGTGGCGTTCAGTCGGTCGACGAGTTGTTCCTGGTCCCCGCCGCCGGACACCGCGAGCTGGATCACGGGCAGGTCGTCGAAGGAGCCCGTGACGATCTGGGTCTGCACCGAGTCCGGCAGGGACAGGGCGTTCACGACGGTCTGGATCTTGTCCTCGGCGCTCGCCAGGTTGGACCCGTAGTCGAACTCGGCGGAGACGACGCTCTGGCCGGTCGACGACGTCGCGGTGGTGGACTTCAGGTCCGGCACCGCCTGGATGCCCTGCTCGATCTTGGTCGAGACGTCGTTCGAGACGACTTCCGGCGTGGCCCCCGGGTACGCGCTGACGATCGCGATCTGCGGGAACTGCACGCTCGGGATGAGCTCCTGCTTGAGGCTCGACAGCGATATCCCGCCGAAGATCGCCACCACGATCGTCACGAGCGCGATGAGCGCACGGTTGCGCAGGCTGAAGACCGAGAGGAGGTGCACGGTCCGATCCTCGCAGCAAGTCCCTGCCGGGGTTCACCGGGGAGCAGATCCGTGGAGAACGGCCAGCTACCCGCCGAGCAGCAGGTACGCGCCGAGGACCCCCACCGTGCCGACGACCCCGACGCCGAGTGCGACCACCCGTCCGGCAGGTGAGCGCGCGACGACGACCCCGGCG
Organism: Microbacteriaceae bacterium PS02333; assembly: GCA_029959665.1. GTDB lineage: Bacteria > Actinomycetota > Actinomycetes > Actinomycetales > Microbacteriaceae > Curtobacterium > Curtobacterium guangdongense. The sequence continues at coordinate 20,137 of JASCOI010000057.1, read as the reverse complement.
ATCAGCACGGCGACGCCGACCGCGATCTCGACGATCCAGGCCACGACCCCGGTGGTCGCCGCGACCCGCAGCAGCGCGCGCATCCCCTCACCGATGAGCACGGCGGCAACGGCGCCGAACGCGGCTCCGCGCCACCGTCCGTCGGCCGAGCGCACGAGGACGGCGACCGCGCCCGCGAGCGCCCCGGCCGGGATCGCCATCAGGACCCAGAAGTTCGTGATCGACAGGACGTCCGGGTACCCGCGGAGGTTCGACGTCGCCCAGTACCCGACGTGCATGAGCTCGAGCAGCACCACGCCGGACACCATCGCGACGGGCAGCCCCACGCGGCCGCCGCGGACCCCCATGAGCAGCAGCAACACGACCGCGACGACGAACCAGGGGCCTGCCGAGTTCGACACGGTCGACAGCCCGGGCACCGCCTGCCCGTAGGAGGTGAGCACCCCGGCGAGCAGCCCGCCGCCGAGTGCCATCGTCAGCCGGGCGAAGGCGGGCACGGTCGGCACCGGAGCAACGGGGCGGGAGGACACGAGCGGGGTCATGCCGTCGAGCATGACGGAACCCGGACACGAGGACATCACCCCACGGGCCGAACCGAGGTCACCCCATCGGATGACCCACCACGCGTCACCGCGCACCACAGCCCACGACGGACCGCGCACGACCGACCGCGTCACACCACCGCGGCCAGCGACCCCTGCACCCCCGACGACGCCCCACCGACCCGGTCCCACGCCCGCTCGAGCACGTCGACGAGCCGCACCCGGTCCGCAGGCGGCATCGTGAACGGCACCCGGAGGAACCGCTCGAACCCGCCGTCCGGCCCGAAGACCCCGCCGGACGCGAGCACCACCCCCTCGGCACGCGCCGCGAGCACCAGCGCGCTCGACACCGGCCGCCCGAGCCCGACCCACGTCGTCAACCCGCCGGCCGGGGACGGGACGTCCCACTCCGGGAGCCTCGCGCGCAACGCCCCCACGACCTCGTCGCGACCCTGTCTCAGGTACTCGCGCCGAGCCTCCAGGACGGCGTCGGTCCGCGGGACGAGCTCCCTGGCGACCAGCTGGTCGAGGACGGGCGTGCCGAGGTCGCCCGTCGGGCGGGCGAGCAGCAGCCGCTGCAGCAGGTCGGGCGACGCGCGGATCCAGCCGATCCGCAGGCCGCCCCAGAAGACCTTGTCGGCGGACCCGATCATCACGACGGAAGCGCCGGAACCACCGGAACCCGCGGAACGGGCAGACCCGGCGAACGCCGCCAACGGCACCGATGGCTCCCCGTCGATCCGCAGCTCCCCCATGGTCTCGTCCGCGATGACCGTCGTGCCCGTCGACGCCGCGACGGAGAGCAACACGGACCGCACCGTCGCCGACATCGTCGCCCCCGTCGGGTTGTGCAGCTCCGGCATCACGTAGGCCACCGCGGGCGCCGACCGCCGCAACGCCGTCTCGAGCACCCCGACGTCCCACCCCGAGCGTGCGTCGACGGGGACGCCGACGAGTCGCCCGCCGACTTCGCGGAAGGCCTCGTGCGCGTGCGGGTAGGTCGGCGACTCGACGAGGACGGCGTCACCGCGACGGACGAGCACCCTCGCGAGCAGGGCGATCGCGTGCTGCGCCCCGATGGTCACGACGATCTCCGACGCGTCGGTCGGCAGGCCTCGAGCGGTGTACCGCGCCGCGATGGCCGCACGCAGCCCCGGGTCTCCGACGGTGTCGTACCCGATGCCGGCGAGCGCCGCCGGCACGTGCCGCATCGCCCGTTCGACGGCCTCGGCGACACCGGGTGCTGAATGCAGGGCCGCCTTCCGGAGGTCGAGCACGTCGCCGGACACCACCCCACCGAGCCGTTCGGGGTCCGGCCGCCCCGCGAGGTCCCGCGGCAACCGCACGACACTGCCAGAGCCCCGCAGGGACACCAGGTAGCCGGAGTCGCGCAGCCGGGCGTACGCGTTCGCCACGGTGGTCCTGGACACGCCGAGCGCCTCCGCCAACCCCCGCTCAGCGGGCATCCTGGCGCCGAGCGGGATCCGCCCGTCGATCACGAGCACGCGGATCGCGTCGGCGAGGGCCTCGTACGCGGGGGCGTCGGAGCCGTCGCGCCACTCGTGGAGCAGGAGCGCTGCGGAGCGGGAACTGAGGAGGACCGGCGTCATGGATCCACGCTAGCGCAATTGGCTCTCGACCAGCAGTCCAATCCCCGCGAGCATCGGAGCCATGTCCCGCCCCGCCACTCTCACGCTCCGCTTCGTCCAGCTCTTCGTCGGCCTGTTCCTCTACGGCGCGTCCACGGCCCTGCAGGTCCGAGCGGTCGTGGGCGTGAGTTCGTGGACGGTCCTGACCGAGGGCCTGGAGAACGTGGTGCCGTGGTCGTTCGGCCTGATCACGGTGGTCTCGAGCGGCGTCATCCTGCTGTTCTGGATCCCGCTCCGCCAGAAGCCCGGCATCGGCACGTTGCTGAACGCCCTGGCGATCGGCCCGTCGGCCGACCTGGTGCTCTGGCTCGTCCCGACGCCGGCGGACCTCCTCGGCAGGATCGGGTTGTTCGTCGCCGGACTGCTCCTGCTGGCGGTCGCGACGGCGTTCTACATCGGCGCCGGGTTCGGCACGGGTGCTCGCGACGGGCTGATGGTGGGCCTGCACGAGCGACTCGGCTGGCCGATCTGGCTCGCACGCACCCTGGTCGAGGTCACGGTCGTGATCATCGGCTGGTTCCTCGGCGGTGACGTCGGCGTCGGCACGGTGATCGCCGCGTTCGCGATCGGCCCGATGGTCCAGCCGCTCATGCCGCTCTTCCGCCGGTTCCCGTGGAGCCCCGATCGGGCACCCGGCCTGGAGGCCCGCCCCGCCCCCGCCACGGAGCCCACGCCCGTCCCGTGACGACTCCAGTGCCCTGACACCTCGAATGCCACGGGCGGCTCTTGCGGATCTGCGAGACGCGATATAACGTGTCGTCACCAGACGCGATACATCGCGAGTTCGAGGAGACAACATGGCTCAGGAGAAGTGGCTCGTCGAGGAGCCCAAGGTCATCGACACCGGCATCGTCCGGTCACTGCGCGTCGGCCTCGTCGGCGGGCAGGTCGACGTCGTCGCACACGACGAACCCACCGCACGCGTCGAGATCCACAGCGTGTCCGGCAAGCCGATGAAGGTCGAGCTCGACGGCGACACCCTCACGGTCGACCACCCGCAGATCCGCTGGGACGACCCGATCGGGTTCCTCAAGTCGTTCCGCGGCAAGGCGCACGCCGACGTCAGCATCCTGGTGCCCCGCGACGCCGGCGTGACCCTCGGCGTCGTCTCGGCCGGCGCGCTGCTGTCCGGCACGAACCGCGGCGCCACGCTCAACACCGTCTCCGGTGACCTCGTCGTGGACGGTGTCGCGGGCGACGTCACCGTCAACGCGGTGTCCGGTACGACCACCATGCGCGACCTCGACGGCGCCCTCACGGTGCACACCGTCTCGGGCGACGTCGTCGCGACCGGTGAGATCCCGCGGTTCTCGGCCGACGGTGTCTCCGCCGACGTCGTGCTCGACCTGCACGGCACGCCGGACTCGGCGCGCGTCAACACGGTGTCCGGCTCGGTGAGCGTCCGGCTCGAGGACGGCGTCGCCTTCCAGTGCACCGTCAGCACGGCGTCCGGAAAGCTCCAGTTCGACGACGCGGAGATCAAGGGCGTCCGGGGCTCGTACGTCAAGCAGGGCGGGGAGCTCTCCGGCCAGTGGCTCGACCTCCGGGTGAACTCGGTGTCCGGGGACATCGCCGTGCTGCACGCTCCGCCCGCGACGACGGCAGCGGCGACCGAGAGCGAGGTGTTCGAATGAGTCCGGTCTTCGCCCACGGCCACCTGCGCCTGTACCTGCTCGTCCTGCTCGGCGACCACCCGATGCACGGGTACGAGGTCATCCAGGCCCTCGGGGACCGCTTCGGCGGCACGTACGTCCCGAGCGCCGGCACGGTCTACCCGCGCCTGGCGAAGCTGGAGGAGGACGGCCTCGTCTCCAAGACCGCCGACGGCCGCAAGACCGTCTACGCGATCACCGATGCGGGCCGCGCCGAGCTCACCGCCCGCGCCGACGAGATCGCCTCGCTCGAGGCCGGCGTCAACGACTCGGTGAAGTCCCTCGCCGACGGTGTCCGCGCCTCGGTCAGCGACGCGATGCGGTCCCTGCGCGCTGATCTCGCCGCGTCCGCGCAGTCGACGAACACGGAAGAACCCGTCTCCGTCCCGTCCGAGAGCGCCCGCGCCCTCCGCGAGCTCGAGATGGCACTGTCGTCGTTCCGGCAGCAGGTCCGCGCCGACCTGCGCCGTCGTGCTACGCGTGGCACGCTCACCGCGGACACCGTGACGCGCCTGCGCGACGGCCTCGAGGAGCTCCGCAAGTCCCTCTGAGTCCCGCGCGGGCGGGGCGGCGGCGAGCCCAGCCTCCCGTCCGCCCGCCCGTTGCACAACCGAAAGCACTCCGCACCACGGAAACTCGTGGCGCGGAGTGCTTTCGGTTGTGCGGGAGCAAACCGTGCCGCGCCGCGCCCGCCTACAACGCCACGTCGGCGAACGCGTGCATCGCGTCCCGCAGCGCGCGTGACGCACCGGCGCCCGCCCACTCGTACGCGTGCGTGAACCGCTCGTCCGCGACGTACATGTCGGCGAGCGTGCGGAACCGGTCAGCGGTGAGCTCGGCGGGCGGGGTCGCCTGCGCGAGCCACGCGAACTGCCGACGGGCCAGCGCGACCCCCTGCTCCGACGACGGCCCCGCGCCGGACGCGGCGAGCGCTGCCGCATCGGACGCGATGGCGCGCTGCTCGGCCTGGAACGCCTCCTTGCCGGCTGCGTCCTTCGCGTCCCACCAGGTCGTGCCGCGCTGCCACGCGTCCGCGCCCCAGCGTTCCTCGACCTCGGCGCGGAACCGCGACTGGTCGAAACCGTCGAACGTGTCGTCCGTGTTCATGTCCTCTCCCTTCCGGAGCCTCGTGATGGTGGTGCGCACGGCGGCGAGCTGCCGAGCGAGTCGATCCCGCTCGCGTTCCAGCCACGCCACGTGCGCAGTGAGGGCGGCGACGTCGTCGAGCTCGCCGTCGAGGACCTCCCGGATCGCCGGCAGCCCGAGCCCGAGGCCCCGGAGCAGCAGGATGCGCTGCAGCCGGACGAGCGCACGGTCGTCGTACCGGCGGAGTCCGCCGTCGCCGACCGCGGTGGCCGGGAGCAGTCCGATGGCGTCGTAGTGCCGGAGCGTCCTGCTCGAGACCCCCGCCGAACGCGCCACGTCGGCGATGCCGTGCGGCGCTTTGGCAGCTGGCGACGCCGTGTCTGTCGAATCCCTCATGGAGACGACGGTAGAGGTTGACGCAGCGTCAACCGCAAGGGGTTTCGGGGGATCCGTCGGGGTCGCGTTCGACGGAAGGGGAATACCGACCCCTCGACTCGTGTTGACTCGCGCCCGGAAATGAGTAGGTTTGCCGCTCGTGACGAACGAGATCCGGTCGCTGAAGTCGCGACTGATCGGGGATCCCCTCCCCTCCGAGAAGCTCGAAGGACAGCTCCTCCCGAAGCACCTGGCACTGCCGATCTTCGCGAGCGACCCGCTGTCCAGCGTGGCGTACGCGCCGCAGGAACTCCTGATGATCCTGCTGCTCGGCGGGATGTCGTTCCTCACCTTCGCACCGTGGGTCGCCGCGCTCGTGGTCCTGCTGCTCTTGGTGGTCGTCGCCTCCTACCGGCAGCTCATCAAGGCGTACCCGTCCGGCGGCGGCGACTACGAGGTCGCGCACCGGAACCTCGGCGAGAAGGCCGGGCTGGTCGTCGCGAGTGCCCTGCTCGTCGACTACGTGATGACGGTCGCCGTGTCGGTGGCCTCAGGCGTGGACAACATCATCTCCGCGCTCCCCGTGCTCAACGAGTTCCGCGTCGAGCTCGCACTCGTCTTCGTCATCCTGCTCGCGGCCGCGAACCTCCGCGGCGTGCGGGAGTCGAGCAAGGCCTTCGCCGTCCCGACCTACCTGTTCGTGGCGAGCGTGTTCGTCATGGTCGTCACCGGCCTGATCCGGGTCCTCGCCGGGAACGCTCCCGTGGCCGAGTCCGCCGCGTACACGGTGCAGAACGTCGAGCACACGACGCAGGCGGCGTTCATCCTGCTGCTCCTCCGTGCCTTCGCGTCCGGCTGTTCGGCGCTGACCGGCGTCGAGGCGATCGCCAACGGCGTGCAGGCCTTCCGCCGGCCGAAGGTCAAGAACGCCCAGATGACGCTCGTCTTCATGGGCGGCATCGCGATCGTCCTGTTCGTCGGCCTCATCACCCTGGCGCTGGTGTCCCGCGTGCACTACGCCGAGAGCGCCTGCGACCTGCAGGGCTTCGCGAACTGTGCCACGACGCCGCAGCGCTCCCTCATCGCCCAGATCGCGTCGGCGACGTTCGGGAACAACACGATCCTGTTCTTCGTCATCCAGGCCACGACCGCCGCGGTCCTGCTCCTCGCCGCCAACACCGCGTTCAACGGCTTCCCGCTGCTCGGCTCCATCCTGGCGCGCGACTCCTACGCGCCGAAGGCCCTCTCCACCCGCGGCGACCGCCTCATCTACTCGAACGGCGTCATCGTGCTGGCGCTCGTCGCGGCCGCGCTGCTCGTGGTCTACCGGGCGAACGTCACGAGCCTGATCCAGCTCTACATCATCGGCGTCTTCGTGTCGTTCACGCTCGGGCAGACGGGCATGGTGCGGCACTGGACGAGGCTGCTGCGCGAGGACCGCGAACGCAACGACGGGGCCGCCGCGGCCGACGGCGAACCGCCACTGAACCGTGGCCAGGTCATCCGCTCCCGGCTCATCAACGCGACAGGCGCCACGTTCACCTTCGTCGTCCTCGTCATCGTCACGATCACGAAGTTCACGCACGGGGCGTGGCTGGTCTTCGTCATCATGCCGGTCCTGTTCGTGCTGATGCTCGGCGTGAACCGCTACTACCGCGACGTGAAGCACGAGATCGAGGCGGACGTCGAGACGGAGTTCGGCGCGACGGGCGACCACGCGATCGTCCTCGTGAACAAGCTGCAGAAGCCGGTGCTCAAGGCGCTCGACTACGCCATCGCCGCGAAGCACGCCGGCCTCGAGGCGGTGCACGTCGCCATCGACGACGCCGAAGCCGCACTCCTCCGCGAACAATGGGCCGAGCACGGCATCGAGGTCCCGCTCACGATCGTCCCGAGCCCGTACCGCGACATCTCGATGCCGCTGATCAAGTACATCAAGGCGCACCGGATGGAGCACGGATCCGAGGTCGTCACGGTCTACACCCCCGTCTTCGTCGTTGGTCACTGGTGGGAGGGACTCCTCCACAACCACCGCGGCCGTCGGATCCGCAAGAAGCTCCTGCTCGTGCACGGCGTCACCGTCGCGCTGGTGCCGTGGCTCCTCGACTCGTCCGAGCTGCTCTACGGCCGTCGCTCGCGGCCCTTCCCCGGCCAGGAGCGACGTGGCGAGCCCGTCCGACCCGCACTCCGCCGCTCGCCGAACGGCGTGTTCCGCAGCGAGGAAGAGGACCGCGTGCTGCGTTCCGACCAGCGCAACAACCTGCTCAGCCCCGCGCAGCGCGCCAGCATGCAGTCGCGCCGCGCGAGCCGACCGGCCGGACCGGCGGACGGGGTGGACCCGGCCCGCTGCACCGGTGAGATGCAGGTCCTGGTGCCGGCGTCCCCCGGACGCACGCCGACGTCTGCGGAGTGATCCGCGCCTCCCGGCATACGATCTGAACCCATGACCGACGCACCCGACCTGCGCACCTTCGCGACGTTCGACGGCCACGGCGGCAAGGTGTCCAAGCGCGTCGAGGTCCTCGACCACTCGGACGACCGGTACGAGGGGCTCGTCGCGGTGCGCGGCGAGCACCCGATCGGCGCGCTCGACGAGCGGCCGGTCGGCTCCGCGAGCATCGGCTGGGTCGACCCGGCCACCCTCCGCGACTGGTACCGGCCGGACCGGATCGTGGTGTCCTCGCTCGAGGCACGTCGCTCCGACCTGCAGCCCGGCACGTACGCGGACACGCGTGGACGCGGTCGCGTCCGCATCGACGGCCTGGAGGCTCACCTCGGCCCCGACGGTCGGCCCGCGTTCCGCGCACTGGCCGGGTCAGGGGTCGTGGACATGCCGTTGCCGAAGGACCAGGTGGTCCGATTGGTCGTCGTCACCGCTGACGCGGTGACCGCCTCCGGCGCGGCCGGCGTGGAGATCGTGACGACGCCGATCAGCCCGCTCCTCGCTCCGGGGACGTACCCGGCGTACGCGGACGACGTGCCGGGGCTCCCGCCGCGGCCCGCGTCCGGTCGGGTGAGCGTGTCCGCGGCGGTGCTGCTGGACGGGGCGCTGTCCCCGGTCGAGCGGCTCGACGAGCCGGGCAACACGCTCTGGATCACCCGCGACGGTCGGTCGGTGCCGATCGCGGCGAACGAGGTCGGGCCGGACCTGGTGCGGTACACGGCGGTACCTGTCTGAGCGTTGTCCCCCGTGGGGCCGCTCGGGCTGACCGTGGTGTCGTGGGTCGCGCGTAGCGTCCCGGGCATGAGTGACAGCACTGGTGAGACCCTCGGCGGCGCCCGCCCCGACCCCACGACCGACGCGAGCAAGGACCCGGAGACCTGGGTCACCGGTGACGAGCCGATGACCGGGCCGCAGCGGAGCTACCTCGACACGCTGGCGCGCGAAGCCGGCGAGGAACTGCCCGCGGACCTGACCAAGGCCGAGGCCTCGGAGCACATCGACCGGCTGCAGGCGAAGACGGGGCGCGGCGACTCCTGACGCTCCCGGGTCCGTCGTTCTGGGGACCCCGGGCTGGGGATGTCCTGGCGATACCCGGGCAGACCCCCGAACGAGGGGTGATCGATGACACGTCACTGGTTACGGTCGGGGCCATGCGAACGACATCGACCTCGATCGGCCTCACCGTCCTCCGCGTCGTGCTCGGCGTGGTGTTCATCGCCCACGGCGCGCAGAAGTTCGGGCAGGGCATCCCCGCCGTCGCCGACGGGTTCGCCGGCATGGGCGTCCCGCTCGCCTCGATCGCCGCGCCGTTGGTCGCCGGGCTCGAGCTCGTCGGCGGTGCGCTGCTCGTGCTCGGGGTGGCCACCAGGGTCGTCGGCGTGCTGCTCGCGGTCGACATGGTCGTCGCGGGGTTCCTCGCACACGCGTCCGCCGGGTTCTTCTCGCAGGAGGGCGGGTTCGAGTACGTGCTCGTCCTGGCCGCCGGTGCCCTCGCCGTGGCGCTGACCGGGCCAGGCCGCCTCTCGCTCGACGCCCTGGTGCTGCGGGCGTCGCGGCGTCGGCGTGGTGTCGCGGAGCCGTTGCCGGCGTAGGGGCGTCTTCCGCTCCCCGCTTCGCGCCTCGCGCCTTCCGCTCGGTATTTCGCGCTCAGCGACACTTCTCGCGGGCCCGCGCCCGAGAACCGTCGCTCAGCCCGAGAGCGCGTCCATCACCTGGCGCGCGATGAGCCGGCCGGCCCGGTTCGCCCCGATCGTGGACGCCTGGGGACCGTAGCCGGCGAGGAACAGCCGCGGTTCCTCCGCCGACCGCCCGTCCGCGACCACCACGCCACCGCCCGATGTCCGGAGCCGGAGCGGCGCGAGGTGCCGGAGGTCCGCGCGGAAGCCCGTCGCCCAGATCACCGCATCGGCGTGCACGTGCTCGCCCTCACGGGTGACCACCCCGTCCGGCTCCATCGCGGCGAACACGGGTTCCGGGTGCAGGACTCCGCGGTCGATCCCCGCCCGGATGCGGCGTGACACCGGGACGCCCGTGCCGCTGACGATGCTCGGCAGGGTCTCCCCCGCCCGAGCCGCGCGGTCCTGCTCGTCAACGGCGGCGACCGCCGACTCCAGGTCGAGCCCGGCCGTGTCGGACCACTCCACCGGTCGACGGGTGAACCACCTCGTCGACCGCGCGACGCCGTCGAGCTCGAGCAGGAAGCCGATCGCGCTCGTCCCGCCGCCGACCACGACGACGTCCTGCCCGCGGAACTCGGACGCCGACCGGTACTCGGTCGTGTCGATCTGCCGCCCGCGGAAGGTGTCACGCCCCGGGTACCACGGGACGAACGGCGTGCCCCACGTACCGGCCGCTGAGACGACCACGTCCGCCGTGATCCGGGCGACACGGCCGTCCGGCGTCCGCGTCGTCACGCACAGTCCGGTTCCCGCACGGGTGACGCTCGTCACGGTGACCGGCCGTCGGACCTGGAGGTCGTAGTGCTGCTCGAACCGGCGGTAGTACTCGCCGACGACGTCGCGCGCGGGACGGGACCGATCGGCATCGTCGAATCGCAGCCCCATCGCCCGCATGCCGGGGAGGTCGTGCACGCGGTGTGCCGACCCGAGCCGGAGCGCTTCCCAGCGGTACTGCCACGCCCCGCCGGTGCTCGGCGCCCGATCCAGGACGACCACGTCGCTGCCCGGCTGCAGACCGAGTCGGCGCAGGTGGTAGGCCACGGAGAGACCGGCCTGCCCCGCACCGATCACGACCACCCGGGCGTGCTGGTCGTCGGGGGTCGGTGTCAGGTCCGTCATCACATCCGATTCTGCTGGACGCGCACACCGCTCGGCCATGTCCAGATAGGGGTACATGGTAGAGTGATCGGCAGATTTCCAACCACGAACCGTTCGGATTCTCCGGGTGATGACTCGTCTCCCGTAGCACCGGACACGAGCCGATCACGAGGGGGTCACGCATGGGGCGCGGCCGTCAGAAGGCAAAGCACACCAAGGTCGCCCGGGAGCTGAAGTACTTCAGCCCGGAGACGAACTACGGTGCGCTCGAACGCGAGCTCTCCGCCGGGCACGACTCGGACGAGAACTCCTACGTCGACCGCTGGGCAGACCAATACGGGGATGACCAGCTCGAGGGCGACGACGAGTTCGAGCCCCAGCAGGACCAGAACAAGTCCGCCTGACCTCCTGGTCAGTCGACGCCGCGCACCCTCCGGGGTGACGCGGCGTTTCCGCGTGCCCGCACGCCACGCCCGGCGCTGTCGTTCCGAGTCGGCAGAAGGATCGCGTTCGGCAGAGCGACCACGTCGAGTCGGCAGCGCGAGCAACGCGACCCACCAGCACGAGCCGCCAGCGCGACCCGGCGACGAGCCCGCGCGGACTCAGCCGGCGTAGCTCCCCACGAGCCGCACGGCGCCGCCGTCGACGCCCTTCGCCCCCTGCTCGAACCCGTCGAGGTCCCGCGCGGACATCGACACCGTGCCGACCTGCCACGACGCGAGCCCAGCCGTCCCGAGCGCGTCGACGACCGATGCAGCTGCCGAAGCGGACACGACCGCGAACATGCCGATGCCGAGGTTCCAGGTGCTCTCGGTGTCCTCGATCGGCGTCCCCGCCATGGAGGCGAGCACGCGGAACACGGGGAGGGGCTCCCACGTCGAACGATCCACCTCGACCCAGGAGCCGACGGGCAGCACGCGCGCCAGGTTCGCCGCGATGCCACCACCGGTCACGTGCGAGAGCGAGTGGACCGCGCCGTCACTCGAGGAGATCACGGAGAGCAGCGGGGAGGTGTACAGCCGGGTCGGCTCGAGCAGCGCCTCACCCACGAGCCCGCCGAACTCCGGCAGCGAGTCGGTGTACCCGACCCCGCGCGTCGAGAGGATGTGCCGGACGAGCGAGTACCCGTTCGAGTGCAGCCCGGAGGACGCGATCGCCAGGACGACGTCCCCGTCCTGCACCAGCGGAGCACCGAGCACGGCAGACGCCTCGACGGCACCCACCGCCGCGCCCGCGACGTCGTAGTCGTCCGGCCCGAGCAACCCCGGGTGCTCAGCGGTCTCGCCGCCGACCAGCGCGGTGCCGGTCTCGGCGCAGCCGCGGGCGATCCCGGCGACGATGTCCGCGATCCGGGACGGCACGACCCGTCCGCACGCGATGTAGTCGGTCATGAACATCGGCTTCGCACCGACCACGACGATGTCGTCGACGACCATGCCGACGAGGTCCTGGCCGATGGTGTCGTGCTTGTCGATCGCCTGCGCGATGGCGACCTTCGTGCCCACGCCGTCGGTCGAGGTCGCGAGCAGCGGCTGTGAGAAGTCCTTCAGGAAGGAGACGTCGTAGAGCCCGGCGAACCCGCCAACACCACCCAGGACCGAGTCGTTGTGCGTCGCTGCGACTGCGGACTTCATCAGCTCGACGGCCAGATCACCTGCGGCGGTGTCGACCCCGGCCTCTGCGTACGGGTTGGGCATGCGGAGTCCTCCGTCGTGGCATGGCAGACTTGTTCGGTACCACCCGATTCTACGGTCTGGAGCACACCGCGAATGTGCGGCATCGTCGGCCTCGTTGCGCAGGGGCCTGCTAATCAATCCATCTACGACGCTCTGCTCCTCCTGCAACACCGGGGACAGGACTCGACGGGCATCGCCACGGTCGAGGGTCACATCCACCACATGCACAAGACCCGCGGACACGTCCGCGAGTCCTTCCGCACCCGTGACATGCGCGCCCTCCTCGGCACCATGGGGCTCGGCCACGTCCGGTACGCCACGAAGGGTGCCGCCAGCAACGAGGAAGAGGCGCAGCCGTTCTACGTGAACGCGCCGTACGGCATCGTCCTCGTCCACAACGGCAACCTGACGAACACGCGGGAACTCACGCGTGAACTCTTCGACATCGACCGCCGGCACCTCAACACGAGCTCGGACACCGAGCTCCTGGTGAACGTCCTGGCGCACGAGCTCCAGGGCCAGGTGCGCGGCGCCGACCTCGACCCCGGCCAGGTGTTCGACGCCGTCGAGCGCGTGCACCAGCGGGTGGAGGGCTCGTACGCCGCCATCGCGACGATCGCCGGGCACGGACTGCTCGCCTTCCGCGACCCGTTCGGCATCCGCCCGCTGATCCTCGGCCACAAGTTCGACGACGCCGGCAAGTCCGAGTGGGTCGTCGCGTCCGAGTCGCTCGTGCTGGAGTCCGGCGGCTACGACATCGTCCGCGACGTCGCTCCCGGCGAGGCGATCTTCGTCGAGATGGACGGCACGATGCACGCCCGCCAGTGCGCGGCGAACCCGCGCCTGGTCCCGTGCTCGTTCGAGTACGTCTACCTGGCCCGTCCGGACTCGGTGATGAACGGCATCTCCGTGTACGACGCCCGCCTGCGCCTCGGCAACCGCCTGGCGGACACGATCGCGCAGCACGCCCCGACCGGCGACATCGACGTCGTGATGCCGATCCCGGACTCGAGCCGCCCCGCAGCGATGCAGGTCGCACAGAAGCTCGGCATCGAGTACCGCGAGGGCTTCTACAAGAACCGCTACGTCGGCCGGACGTTCATCATGCCCGGGCAGGCGGAGCGCAAGCGGTCCGTGCGCCAGAAGCTCAACGCGATGTCGTCCGAGTTCAAGGGCAAGAACATCCTCATCGTCGACGACTCCATCGTGCGCGGCACGACGAGCAAGGAGATCGTCGAGATGGCCCGTGCCGCCGGCGCGAACGAGGTCACCTTCACCTCCGCCGCTCCCCCGGTGCGCTACCCGCACGTCTACGGCATCAACATGCCGACCCGCGCGGAACTCATCGCGCACGACCGGAAGATCCCCGAGATCAACCGGGTGCTCGGCAGCGACCACCTGATCTACCAGGAGATCGGCGACATGCGGGACGCCATCATCGAGGGCTCCGACGTCACCGACCTCGAGATGAGCTGCTTCACCGGCGAGTACGTCACCGGAACGGTGAGCCCGGAGTACCTGTCCTGGGTCGAGGCGAACCAGCTCAGCTGATCCGGCGGCTCACGCCACCACAGACGGACTGGAGGCCCGGTGGCCGCTGGGCCCCGGGCGCCCCGCCCGCTGTGGGGGCGGGGGGGGGGGCGGTTTTTGTTTATAACACCCCGGGGGCGCCCGGGGCCCGGGGGCCCCGGGGCCTCCCGTCCGTCTGTGGGCGCGTCAGCGCGCGTGGTCGCCGTGGTCCTCGATCTCGCCGTCCACGGTCTCCGGGGGCATCTCCACCTCGACGCGCTCCGCGGTGAGCCGCGCCGCACGGCGGGAGAGCACGCGGTCGAGGACGATCGCGACGAGCGCGCCGACGAACCCGCCGATGGCGACGCCCCAGAGGCCGAAGTACCCCACCAGGCTCCCGAAGCTCTGCGTCTCGCCCTGGTCACCGCGGTCGAGGTTCATGGTGAGCGAGATCACGATCAGCGTGACGACGAAACCGAGGAGCGCTCCACCGACGATGAAGACGCCGAACTTCGGGGCGCGTCGGATGGTGACCTCGTCGGAGGAGGAGACGGAGCCGGGCGTCGGAACCGGAGCGTCGTCGGGTCGATCGGTGTTGCTCACGAGTCCATTGTCCCCCACTGTGGGACGTGCTCCGGCCTGTGCTCGCGTGCGGATCCGCGAGAGGATGGAGCGGGGCGAGTGGTATCCCACGGGTGGAGGTGACGCTGGGTGAACGGATCGACGGCAGCTGACCGACACCCGAGCGTCCCGGCGCGCATCGCGTGGCCGATCGCGCAGCGGCGGGAAGAGGACCGCGCCGTCGCCGTCGTCGCCGAACACGGCTGCAGCGTCGCCCTCGTCGGTGCTCCGGGGCTCGGGAAGAGCACCGCTGCCGCACGCGTGACCGACCGGGTCGCCCGACGGGACGCCAGCGGCAGGATGCTCGTCGTGCCCATCACCGCCGTGGCGACCGGGGCCACGATGCCGTTCGGCGCCGTGTCCGAGCGCCTCGGCGAACTCCCGGCGGAGCTCCTCGCGGACGAGGCGGGCGCCGAACAACGACTGCGCGAAGCGGCGGACCTCGCCGACCGCGACCTGCTGCTGCGGGTGGACGACGCCGACCACCTCGACGCGATCTCCGCCAGGTACGTCGCGTGGCTCGTCCGGAACCAGGGTGCCAGGATCGTGCTCACCTGCCGTGACTTCACAGCGCTCGCCGAGCCGCTCCGCGCGCTGTGGCAGGACGACCTGCTCGAGCGGATCGACCTCGACCCGCTCGACCTCCACGACACCGCGGCGCTCATCGGCCAGGCGCTGCAGGCCCCGCTCGAGTCGGCCTCGGTCGAACGGGTGCACCGCGCGACCGCGGGCAACCCGCTCTACCTCCGGGAGGTCGTGCGTGCCGCGCTGACGTCGGGAGCGCTCGAGCACACAGCATCGGGGTGGTACTGGCGCGGGCGCATCACCGCGTCCAACAGCCTCGCCGACATGTACCGCACGGAGCTCGGCGCACTGCCGGAGGACCTCCGCGACGTCGTCGACATCGTCGCCCTCGCCGATCCGATCCCGCTGTCCCGACTGCTCGGACTGGTGAGCGGCGGCGACGTCGACCGGGTCGTGGCACTCGGACTCGTCCGGATCGACTCGCTCGACGAGGGCGCCCCCGCGGTCCGGCCGTCACACCCCCTCGTCGGCGAGGTCGTCCGGTCCCTGGTGCCCGTCGCACGCCGGACGAAGCTGTTCGCCCGGGCCAACGCCTTCCGCGCGGACCTCGACTCCGGGGCGCTGCCGGCCGCTCGACTCCGAGCTGCGCTGTGGGCGATCGAGTGCGGGGTGCTGCCGCCGGTGCCGCAGCTGCTCGACGCGGCGCACGTCGCCGTGCGGCTGCAGGAACTCGAGAGTGCGGTCGCCCTGGCCACCGCCGCGCTCCGGGCCGAGCTCTCGCCGACCCAGCGGGTGGCCGCGCTCTGCCTACGGTCACTCGCCCAGGGCTACAGCGAGGGGCGGGAGGCCGGACGCGCCGACGCTGAGGCGGCGTGGGCGATCGCTGCGCGCGGCGGCGGCAGCGATGCCGGTGCAGGGGCCGACGCTGCCGGCGCCGCTTCCGGCGCCGTCGACGACCACGCCGTCATCGAGGCGTGCGAGACGCTCGCGAACATCCGGCAGTTCCACGACGACGACACCCTGGCGGCCGTCGCCCTGACCGACGTCGCGATCGGGATCGTCGGTCCCGAGGCCGCCGAACGACTCCGCCTGCTCCGTCTGTCGCACCTGGGCTGGGGCGGTCGGTTCGGGGAGATCCGTGCCGAGATCGAGCGCTCCGGGATCGTCGACGCCCCGACCGTTCCGATGTCGTTCCTCTGCCTCGCACCGTGCGCCGTGATGGCGCTGGCCACGGCCGGTCGGCTCGACGACGCGATGCGCCTCGGCACGGCTGCGCTGACGACCGCGACCGCACACATCGAAGAGGCCCCGTGGAGCGTGGGCGAACTGATGTCCGTGCTGCACCAGGTCCAGGTCTGGCGGGGCGACATGGAGGGCCTCATCACCCAGGTCTCGCTCAACCGATCGAGCCCGTTCCTGAAGTACGACTTCACCCTCGAGCTCATCGGTGCCGGCAACCTCGCGATCGGGCAGCGCCGGTGGGACGACGCGATCACGGCGTTCTCGGCCGCGTGCGAGCGGTACGCGGTGGCGGACCACGGTGGCTTCGCCGCCTACCCCTGGGCACGACTCGCGATGGCGTACGCCTTCTCGGGGCGGGCGGAGGAGGCGAACGCCGCACTCGAGCACGCCCGGGCGACCCCGCCCCGGGCGATGCGCATCACCGGCGACCAGATCGCGACGACCATCTGCTGGACCGAGGCGGTGCTCGGCAACCCCGCGGGGCTCCGGCACGCCGACGAGCTGTCGGACCGAGCAGCCGCGAGCGGGGCGTGGATGCACGTCCTGTACGCGCAGACGCTGCACTACACGATGGACATGCTGAACGGGCGCGACTCCACGGCGTCGCTCGACCGCATGCGCGAGGCCGCGAGCCGTGTCGACGGCCCGCTCGCCATCGCGATCGTCGAGTACGCGGACGCCATCCGGTCGCGGGACCGGACGCGGATCGCCGACGCGCAAGCGGTGCTCGCGACGCACGGCATGGCCGTCACGGCGGGTCGGGCGCAGCGTCCGCCGCTCACCCACCGCGAGTACGAGGTCGCGGCACTGGCTGCCCAGGGGCTCTCGAACCGGCGGATCGCCGAGCAGCTCGGGTTGTCGGTCCGGACGATCGACGCGCACCTGTCGCGCGTGTTCGCCAAGTGGGACCTGCACGCGCGATCGGAGCTCGCCGAGCTGCTCTGAGTTCACCGGACTGCTCTGAGTTCACCGGACTGCTCTGATGCGCGCTCAGCGGGCCGGGAACCGCAGTTCCGTTGCGGAATGCAGCACGCCACGCCGAATGAGCCACACGAAGGGCCGGACATCGCGTACGGTGGTCGCTGTCGCCGGGTTCGGACCCGTTCGGGTCGGGTCCGAATCCCGGCGACTTCAACTCGGTTCCCACGCTACGTGCCCGGGTCTCGGTGCCGCATCGGTAGGTACTACCTAATTCGATGCCGATCGGTATGCATTCGGCGTGTCGTCAGACGTCAGTCCGCACCGGCAGGTACGCCGTGAGGTCCGCCCGAGCGCCCGACGCACTCGCCCGCGCTGCCGAGACCGCCTCGGTCCAGGTCAGCGTGCCCGTCGCGAGCGCGATCCACGTCGCCGCGTCGGTCTCGACCACGTTCGGCGGGGTCCCGCGTGTGTGCCGCGGACCCGGGACCGCCTGCACGGCCGCGAACGGCGGGACCCGCACCTCGACGCTGTTCCCCGGGACGTCCTCGGCGAGGCGCTGGAGCGTCCACCTGACCGCCGTCGCCGTCGTCGGCCGGTCCGTCGCACCGGCGAGCACGGCCCGGAGCGCCACGGCCCCCTCGGCGTCGTCGATGGTCCTGCTCGGCATGTCCACAGGCTAGCCGGTGCATCGCGAGGCGGTGGTCCGGCTCGGTAGGGTGATCGGGTGCGAATCCTCGTCCTCGGTTCCGGTGCCCGCGAGCACGCGATCATCACGGCGCTCCTGGCAGAACAGGTCGGCCACGTCATCACGGCGGCGCCGGGCAACGCCGGCATCGCCGCCGACGTCGAGACCGTGTCGCTCGACCCGACGAACGGTCCGCTCGTCGCCGAGTACGCGATCGAGAACGGCATCGAACTCGTCGTCGTCGGTCCGGAAGCGCCGCTCATCGCCGGCGTCGCGGATCCGATCCGCACCCGCGGCATCCCGGTCTTCGGGCCGAGCAAGGCCGCGGCGGCGCTCGAGGGATCGAAGGCCTTCGCCAAGCGCATCATGTCGGCGGCGAACGTGCCGACCGGCCGCCCGGTCTCCGCCGGCACCATCGACGAAGCCGTCGCCGCGATCGACGAACTCGGCGCACCCCACGTGGTCAAGGCCGACGGGCTCGCCGCCGGCAAGGGCGTCCTCGTCACCGAGGACCGTCAGGCCGCCATCGACCACGCAACCTACTGGCTCCAGCACGGCCCCATCGTGGTCGAGGAATTCCTCGACGGCGAAGAGGTCTCGCTGTTCTTCCTCAGCGACGGCCACGACGTCCGCGCGCTCAGCCCGGCACAGGACTACAAGCGGCTCGGCGACGGCGATGCCGGTCCGAACACCGGCGGCATGGGCGCGTACTCGCCGCTGCCGTGGCTCGCCGACCGATGGGGCTCCGAAGCCGCCTTCGTGGCAGAGGTCGCCGACCTCGTCGCGCTGCCCACGGTCCGCCGCCTCGAGCACGAAGGAACGCCGTTCGTCGGGCTCCTCTACTGCGGGCTCATCGTCACCGAGCAGGGCGTCCGCGTCATCGAGTTCAACGCGCGCTTCGGCGACCCGGAGACCCAGGTGGTCCTCCCCCGCCTCGCGACCCCGCTCAGCGCGCTGATGCTGGCGGCCGCGACGGGTCAGCTCGGCGGCGCTCCGGAACCCGAGTTCCGCGACGACGCCGCGGTGACGGTGGTCCTCGCCAGCGAGGGCTACCCCGAGAACCCGCAGACCGGCCGGGCGATCACCGGCATCGACGCGGCGAACGCCCGAGACGGCGTCGCCGTGCTGCACGCGGCGACCGGCCTGCTCGACGGCGACCTCGTCGCGACGGGCGGGCGCGTGCTCAGCGTCGTCGCCACCGGGTCCGACTTCACCGAGGCCCGGGACCGCGCGTACGCCGGCCTGCACGACATCACGCTCGACGGTGCCCAGTTCCGCACCGACATCGCCGCGAAGGTCACCCGATGAGCGCCCCCGCGGTCGACGGCTGGCAGCACGTCTCCTCCGGCAAGGTCCGCGAGCTCTACGTCCCGGCCGACACCCCCTCCGTCGCCACCGCGACCGAGCTGCTCCTCGTCGCGTCGGACCGCGTCAGCGCGTACGACTCCGCGCTCGAGCCCCCGATCCCCGGCAAGGGCGAGCTCCTCACGCGTCTGTCCCGGTTCTGGTTCACCCAGCTCGGCGACGTCCCGAACCACCTGCTGGCCCCGACGGCGACCAACACGCCGGTGCCCGATTCGGTGGCGTCCCGCTCGATGCACGTCATGCCCCTGACGATGTTCCCCGTCGAGTGCGTCGTCCGCGGCTACCTCGTCGGCAGCGGCTGGGTCGAGTACCAGGAGTCGGGCAGCGTCTGCGGCGTGCCGCTCCCCGCCGGGCTGTCGAACGGCGACCGTCTGCCGGAGCCGATCTACACGCCCGCGTACAAGGCACCACAGGGTGAGCACGACGAGAACATCTCGTTCGAGCAGACCGTCGAGCTCGTCGGCGCCGAGGTCGCGACGCAGCTCCGCGACCTGTCGCTGCACGTCTACTCCGAGGCGGCGGCGATCGCCCTGGAACGCGGCGTCATCATCGCGGACACCAAGTTCGAGTTCGGACACGACGCCGACGGTCAGATCCGAATCGGGGACGAGGTCCTGACGAGCGACTCCAGCCGCTACTGGGACGCCACGACCTACGCCGAGGGCAACCGCACCGATTCGTTCGACAAGCAGATCGTGCGCGACTGGCTCAGCGCGAACTGGGACAGGCAGGGCACGCCGCCGGTCCTCCCCGACGAGATCGTCGAGCGCACGGCCGCCCGCTACCGCGAGCTCATCGAGCGCCTCGGCGCCTGACCGGGGCCGCGCGCCGCTTCTGCGCACTCGGCGCAGCGCTCCTGCCGCGCCTACCCTGCGCACCAGCGCACCGCGGGTGCACGGCCGGTCCCGGCCCGGACGGGAGGCTCTGCTCCGGACCGGCACCGAGCCTCCCGTCCGCCGTCGGCACGCTCCGCGCGTGCGCTGAGATCGCAGTCCGTGTCGCTTCGCGCCCGCGCGTTCCGACACGAAGTGCGATCTCAGGACCCGTCGCGGCGGCGCCCGGCGGCGCG
>JASCOI010000056.1 GCA_029959665.1 Microbacteriaceae bacterium PS02333 | reverse complement strand
GGGGGGGCCAGTGGGGGGGCCCGGGGGGCGGCCGGGGGGGGCGGGCGCGGGCCCGGCGCCCCGCGGTCGATCAACGGGTGGTGCCTGGCACCTTCGGAAGCGCACCGCCGGCGGCCGCGTTGCGGTCCGGGCGGAAGTTGGAGAAGTCGGCGCCGGGGATCCCGTGCACGGCTTCGAGGGAGGTCTCGATGGCGTACGCCTCCGAGTCCTCGGGGCCGACGAGTGGCAGACGCACACGCGGGCTGCCGATGCGGCCGAGCCCGTGCAGGATGTACTTCGCCGCGACGGTGCCGGGCACGTGCGTCATCACGGCGCGGACCAGCGGTTCGATGCGCTGGTGCTCGCGCGTCGCGGTGGCGAGGTCCCCGGCGTTCACGGCGTCGATGATGGTCCGGTACGGCGTCGACGTGATGTTGGCCGTCACGCCGATGAGTCCCGTCGCGCCGATCGACAGGTGCGGGAGCACGTTCGTGTCGTCGCCGGAGAAGTACATCAGGTCGGTGTTGTTGAGCACGCGGGACACCTCGGCGAAGTCGCCCTTGGCGTCCTTGACGGCCATGATGTTCGGGTGGTGCGAGGCCCGCACGATCGTCTCGTACGTGATCGGGATGCCCGTGCGGCCCGGGATGTCGTAGAGGATGACCGGCAGGTCGGTGGCGTCCGCGATCATCCGGAAGTGGGTGAGCACGCCGGACTGCGTCGGCTTGTTGTAGTACGGCGTGACGATCATCACGCCGTCGGCGCCGGCCCGCTCGCTCTGCTTGTAGAGGTGGATCGCGTGTGCGGTCTCGTTCGAGCCGCCGCCCGTGATGATCTTCGCGCGGCCGTTCGCGACGGACTTGCCGACCTCGACCAGCCGGAGCTTCTCCGGGTCGGTGAGCGTCGAGGTCTCGCCGGTCGTGCCGGTCACGACGATGCCGTCGGCACCGGCGGTGATGCAGTCGTCGATGTGCTGCTCGACGCCCGGCCAGTCCACTTCGCCGTCGGCGGTGAAGGGGGTCACGAGGGCGACGAGGACCTGACCGAAGGGATTCTCACGCGGGGACACGGCCACCAGCGTACCGGGGATGCGCGCGGGCGAGGCCGTCCGCCCGGACGGTGGCCCGCCAGAACCCGGTCTGGAGGCTCGGTGCGCGTCCGTCGCGCACCTGCGGTCCGCCGTCAGTTGCGGCGGCGCCACTCCAGGAAGCGGTAGCGCGTGCCGCCGTTGCGGGAGGTCTGCCACGGGCCCTCGTCGACGAGCGACCACGCGTCGTCCAGCGTCGGCGCGACGGTGTCGCCGGCGACCTCGGTGTCGATCACGGTCTCGGAGACCCGGTCCGCGAAGGGCACCGCTGCCTCGTAGACCTGTCCCCCGCCGATGACCCAGACGGGTTCGTCGGTGTCGAGCGCCGTCGCCAGGTCGTGCACGGCCTCGGCGCCGTCGGCCGACCACGACGCGTCGCGGGTGAGCACGACGTTGCGGCGACCGGGGAGCGGCCGGAAGCGCTCTGGCAGCGAGTCCCAGGTGCGTCGACCCATCACGACGGTGGCGTCCCCCGTCACCTGCCGGAAGTGCGCGAGGTCCTCCGGCACGTGCCACGGCATCCCGCCGTCCGCGCCGATGACCCCGTCGAGCGACCGCGCCCAGACCAGGCCGACACCCCGGACGGGCTCGACCCACTGTTCCGTCGGCTGCACCGTCGGCTGCTCCGTCGGCATCAGACGGCGACCGCGCCCTTGATCGCCGGGTGGTGGTGGTAGCCGAGGACCTGGAAGTCCTCGTACTCGTAGTCGTCGATGGAGTCGCGGTGCGCGATCTCGAGGGTCGGCGGCGCGTACGGCGTGCGGGAGAGCTGCTCGCGGACCTGCTCGAGGTGGTTGTCGTAGATGTGGCAGTCGCCGCCGGTCCACACGAAGTCGCCGACCTCGAGCCCGGTCTGCGCCGCGATCATGTGCGTCAGGAGTGCGTACGAGGCGATGTTGAACGGCACGCCGAGGAACATGTCCGCGCTCCGCTGGTAGAGCTGGCACGAGAGCTTGCCGTCGTTGACGGAGAACTGGAAGAACGCGTGGCACGGTGCGAGAGCCATGTCCGGGATGTCCGACACGTTCCACGCGGACACGATGAGCCGGCGGGAGTCGGGGTTCGACCGGATCTGCTCGATGACCTGGGCGATCTGGTCGATGTGCTCACCCGACGGCGTCGGCCACGATCGCCACTGCACGCCGTAGACCGGGCCGAGGTCGCCGGACTCGTCCGCCCACTCGTTCCAGATCCGGACGCCGTGCTCCTGCAGCCAGGTCGCGTTGCCGTCGCCGCGGAGGAACCAGAGGAGTTCGTACGCGATCGACTTGAAGTGCACGCGCTTGGTCGTGACGAGCGGGAAGCCCTCGGACAGGTCGTACCGGAGCTGCGCGCCGAAGATGCTCCGCGTACCGGTCCCGGTGCGGTCGCCCTTGGGAGCGCCGTCGTCGAGGACGCGCCGGAGGAGGTCTTCGTACGGGGTGGCAACGGTGGCGTCGGGCTGGACGGTCGCGGTGTCGGTCACACCCGAGAGCCTAAACGCGACCACCCACACTGGCGAGCCGACGTGCGAGCCGTCCCCCGAGCCTCCAGACCGACTGCGTAGCGTGGTCTCCATGACCGAACCGCTCTCGATCCTGGTGGCCGGCGCGTCCGGGTTCATCGGGACCCCGCTGGTACGCGCCCTGCGCGATGCCGGGCACCACGTCTCGACCCTGGTGCGGCGCGAGCCGCACACCCCGACGGAGTTCCGGTGGGCCCCCGGCAGCCGACCGCTCGACCCCGCGATCCTCGACGGCGCCGACGTGGTCGTCAACCTCGCCGGGGCGAACATCGGCAAGCTGCCGTGGACGGACACCTACAAACAGGAGATCCGGCGCTCCCGGGTCGACGCGACCGACACCCTCGTCGAGGCGATGCGGCACGCGACGACCCCACCGCGCCTGTTCCTGTCCGGATCCGCGTCCGGCGTCTACGGCGACCGCCCCTCCGACGTGCTCGGGGACGACGCCGCTGCCGGCACGGGCTTCCTCGCCGAGGTGTGCACCGCGTGGGAGGCCGCCGCGAACCGGGCGCCGGACGGGGTCAGGGTGATCACGCTGCGGACGGGCATCGTCGTCGGCAAGGGCGGGGGTGCGCTCGCACCGCTCGTGCC
Organism: Microbacteriaceae bacterium PS02333; assembly: GCA_029959665.1. Taxonomy (GTDB): domain Bacteria; phylum Actinomycetota; class Actinomycetes; order Actinomycetales; family Microbacteriaceae; genus Curtobacterium; species Curtobacterium guangdongense. Next base: position 20,818 of record JASCOI010000056.1, on the reverse strand, counting down.
GCTGACGAAGGCCGGACTGGGCGGACGACTCGGCACCGGCGGCCAGCACTGGCCGTGGATCGCGCTCGAGGACGAGGTCGGTGCGATCGTGCACCTCGCGACCGCGGCCTCCGCTGCCGACGTCTCCGGCCCGGTGAACCTCGCGGGTCCGGAGCCGGCCGTCGCCGACCGGATCACGAAGCGCGTCGCCGAGGACCTGCACCGCCCGTACCTCTTCCGGATCCCGGAGTTCGCGCTGAAGGCGCTGCTGCGGGACGCCGCGGACGAGATGCTGCTGTCGAGCCAACAGATGGTCCCGACGAAGCTGCTCCAGTCCGGCTACGCGTTCCGGTACACCCGGGCAGAAGCCGCGGTCGACGCGGCGTTCTAGTCGGCGTGGGCAAGGGCGGTCCGCATGGCTGCCCTGGCCCGCTTCCGATCGCCTGCGGCGTCGTAGACGACCCCCAGTCGGAACCAGGCGCGCCAGTCATCAGGAGCGGCCTCGACCGCGGCCTTGTACTGCGGGAAGAGCTCGTCGGCCGCTGCACGATCGGGTCGGCCGGACGGACGCAGCGGGACGACGTCAGCTGGGGTGCCGTGCTCGCGTTCGAGACGGGCACCGAGCCGCGTGATGCGCAGCCCGAAGCGGAACTCCAGCACGAGCAGGAGCGCACCGATGGCCGCCACGACGAAGAGCGCGACGCCGATCGCGATGCCGACGGCGAGCCCCGTCGCGATGAACGCCACGGCGCGCTGCCCGACGAGCACGATGTAGAGCGCGAGGAGCACAGTCATCAGGGCGGCGCCCCAGAACGGCGAGCGGAGCTTCACGTGGCGGTCCTAACCGATGCCGAGCACGGTGCCGAGCCCGACCGACAGCCCGCGGAGGTCGCCGACCGCGTCGAGGGCGGCGCGGATGCCCGGCGCGTAGGCGACGTCGTCGTTCGTGTCGTGCCGGATCGTCAGGGTCTCCCCCGGGCCGCTCAGCACCACGTCCTGCACCGCCTTGACCCCGGGCAGCCGCAGCGAGTGGATCGGGACGCTCGCGACCTGCTGCCCGCGGGCGCGCTGGTCGACGTGCGGGGCGTCGACCGGGCCGACCGCTCGCCGGGCGTCGGAGATGAGTTCGGCGGTGCGCACGGCGGTCCCGGACGGGGAGTCGATCTTGCCAGCGTGGTGGGTCTCGACGATCTCGATCGCCGGGAACCACGGCGCGGCGATCGTCGCCAGGTGGGTGCCGAGGACCGATCCGATCGAGAAGTTCGGCACCACGAGCGCGCCCTGCTCCGGACGCGCCTCGAGCGAGGTGCGCAGTGTCGCCAGGCGAGCGGCGGACCAGCCGGACGTGCCGACGAGCACGTTCGCGCCGCTCTCCAGCGCGTTCGCCACGATCGCGGGGCTGAGGGCCGGGACGGTGACGTCGACGACGATCCCCGCGCCGTTGAAGACCGACGGCCCGGCTTCGTGCGCGCCGTCCTTCGACGACAGGCTGGCGACGAGCTCGAACCCGGGGAGTTCCTCGACGACGGCGGCCACGAGGCCCCCGAGACGACCGGTGGCGCCGACGACGGCGACGGGAGTGACCATGCGCCCCATCCTAGGATCGACGCATGACCACCGAGCGCACCCGGGTCACCGTCCGCATCGTCCCGGCCGACCTGCCGGAGGTCGACGCGCTGCTCGACGCCTACCTCGACGAGCGCGAGGCGACGTTCCCGAGCGCGCAGGGCAGCTACTCGCGGAAGCGGACGGCCGCTGCGGAGTTCACCCCGCCGAACGGGGTGTTCGCGGTCGCCTCGGACGGGGCCGGCCGACCGCTCGGGTGCGGCGGGCTCCGGCGCATCGCGGACGACGGCGACGAGGTGCGCTTCGAGGTGAAGCACGTGTTCGTCGCGCCGGAGGGCCGCGGGCGGGGCGTGGCCACCGCGATCATGGACGAGCTGGAGACCGCGGCCGCCGGACTCGGTGCGACGTCGATCGTCCTCGACACGAACGACTCGCTCGTCGCAGCCGGCGCGATGTACCGCTCGCGGGGCTACGAGCGCGTCGAGCCGTTCAACGACAACCCGAACGCGACCGCCTGGTACCGCAAGCCGGTGGCCCCGGGCGCGCGCTGACGGCGGGCGGGCGCAGCCCGCTCGGCGGCCGCCAGTCCGGATCGCGGGGCGCGACGAGTGCGCGGATGTGGCGACGCGCAGCGGCGGCGGAGCGCCGTTTCTGCGCACTCGACGTTGCGGGCCAGGCCGGCGAGCCGCCGGACGGGAGGATCGTGGCGGCCCCGCACCGTGCCTCCAGTCCGACGGTGGCAGGGCGCGACGAGTGCGCACACATGGCGACGCGCGGCGGCGGCGGACCGCCCCTTCTGCGCACTCGACGTGGCGGGCGCGGCTCGCGACTAGAGCGGCTGGTCGACCGGCAGGCCGGTCCGGAGCTCGACCGGCAGGTGCGCCGTGTCGTTGAGGGTCACGAGCTCGGCGGGCTTCGCCGACCGGATCCGGATGATCGTCAGCGCCGTGTGGGCGACGTTCGTCCCCATCCAGCGCCACTCGGGGGCCTGGAAGACCTCGCGCACGAACCAGCCGATCACGGCGTTGTGCGTGATGATCAGGTCGTGCCGGTCCTGCATCGCCGGCGTGAACCACTCCGCCACGGCATCGCCCATCTGGGCCTGCCCGGCGATGATCTCCTCCTCGGTGATGCCGCCGTAGAACTTCTTGTACGCGGCGGGCATGTCCGGAGTCGGCCCCGACGGGATGCAGTCGAACAGGAGCGTCGACGGTTCCGGCTGGATCGCCGGCAATCGCTGCGCGAGGAAGGACGCGGTCTCGCTCGGCGCTTCGAGCGGCGAGTGCCAGACGCCGTCGAACGGGACGCCGCCGAGCCGATCGGCGACGAGCATCGACTGGCGCTTGCCGCGCTCGGAGAGCTTGCCGTCGCGGAGTCCGTGCTCCGCGTCCTGGTGCTCGCCGTGCCGGACGAGGTAGAGGTAGTGCGACATCTCCGTCATCGACCGCCGATGCCGATCGCGGACTCGAGTGCCGAGCGCTCGACGTCACCGACCACCGACGTGATCTTCGGGCGGGTCAGCAGGTCTCGGGCGAGTTCGAGCACGTCGTCCGTCGTGACCCGGTCGACCCGTTCGAGCGCGGTGTCGAGGTCGGTGAACTCGCCGGTGCCGAGTTCGGCGCGGCCGAGCCGGGTCATCCGCGCGTCGGAGTCCTCCAGGGAGAGCGTCACCGCCCCCTCGATCTGTCCCTTGGCGCGGCGGAGTTCGTCGTCGGTGATGCCGTCGTCGGCCATCCGGGCGAACTCGGCGTCGACGATCTCGATCACGCCGCCGACCTTGTCGGGAGCGCAGCCCGCGTAGACGCCGAACGCGCCGTTGTCGAGGTACGCGGGTGCGAACGACGACACCGCGTACGCGAGACCTCGGCGTTCACGGACCTCTTGGAAGAGCCGGGAGCTCATGCCGCCACCGAGGACGGCGTTCAGCACGCTCAGCACCGGGCGGCGGTCGTCACGGAGATCCAGGCCCTGCGAACCGCGGAGCATGCTCACCTGTTCGGTGGGGCGGTGCACCACCGAGAGCTTCTCGACGGCCGGGTCGGCGACGGGCTGCGCCGTCCGCCTGGCGACCGGACGGGCGCGACCGGCGCTCTGGAAGACCTCTTCGACGAGGGCGCAGAAGCGGTCGTGGTCGACGGCTCCGGCCGCGGTGATGACGAGCCCGTTCGGCGCGTAGTGCTCGGCGTAGTGGGACAGGACCTCGTCGCGCTGCACCGCGCGGATGCTCTCCGGCGTCCCACCGATCGGACGGCCGAGCGCGTGTCCCTCGAAGGCCGCGGCGAAGAACGCCTCGCCGGCGACGTCGGCCGGGTCGTCGGCTGCCATCGCGAGCTCTTCGAGGATGACGCCGCGCTCGACGTCGAACGCCTCCGGTTCGAGCACCGAGTTCGTCACCATGTCGCCGATCACCCGGACGGCCATCGGCACGTCGGCGTCACGGACGCGGGCGTAGTAGCACGTGTACTCCTTGGCGGTCGCGGCGTTGTGCTCGCCACCGACGGAGTCGAACGCCACGGCGATGTCGAGCGCGCTGCGTGTCGTGGTGCCCTTGAAGAGCAGGTGCTCGAGGAAGTGCGTGGAGCCGTACTGCCCGGCGCGTTCGTCTCGGGACCCGACTCCGACCCAGTACCCGATGCTCGTCGAGTGGGACGCCGGAACGGCCTCGGTCAGCACGCGCACGCCCGACGGGAGGACGGTGCGGCGGACGAAGGATCCCCCGGACGTCAGGAACGACGTGTCCGGGGCCTCGAGGGGCAACGGCACTGGGTGGTTCATCGCGGTCGAGCCTACTGACGTTCCCCGGGTGCCGGGCCGAAGTCAGCGTGTGCCTCGAAATGGGGTACACAAAGTGAGGACAGACCGACACGTCTGTCTGTCCTCCATGTGCTACAGTTGCGTATGCCGGATCGGTAGCCCCCCTAGATTCCGATCCGGTGGCTCGGGACATCAGTCCTCGGCGGCACGAGTCCCCCCACTCAGCCGCGGAGCCGATGAGTCCCAAGGAGCCACGCTGTGACGGTCGATTCCCCCCAACCGGCCGTCCAGCGTCTCCTTGGGCCGAGCAATCCGAACCTCGCGTCGTCGGACGGGTCGAGCGTCCCCCCGGCTCCCCGCTCCGGCGGCGCGAAGGTCCGCATCCTCGAGACCGCGACGCGACTCTTCTACGAAGAGGGGATCCACAGCGTCGGCGTCGACCGCCTCATCTCCGAGGCGAGTGTCACGAAGGCGACGTTCTACAAGCACTACGGGTCCAAGGACAACCTGATCCTGGCCTACATCCGGACGCAGCACGAGCGCGTGCAGGACCGCTTCGAGCGCCTCGTCACCGACGCCGGCGGCGCGCCACAGGCCGTGCGCGCCTGGGTCGACGCCGTCTCCGACGAGGTGAACGAGGCCGAGTTCCGCGGCTGTGCGTTCCTCAACGCAGCCGCCGAGTACCACGACCCGCGCGACCCCGTCCGCCAGGTGGTCGCGAGTCACCGCGACTGGTACACCGAACGCCTCGCCGAACTCCTGCAGGCCGCCGGCCACGCACTCCCGGGCGACGGCGCCGACGAGCTCATGCTCGCGCGGGACGGCGCCATGTCCGGTGCCTACGCCGGTGACGCCATCGCGGCGACCGCCGCGCTCGGCCGTGTCGCCGAACGCGTCCTCGCCGGCTGAACCGGCCCGCCGCCGCGCGTCCGCCGTTTTCCGCGCACCCCTGGTGTCGGCCCCTGTTCGGGGGTAGCTTGACCGCACGGTCGACCACCCCGCCGATCGTGCCCCGGTCGACCCGTTTCCCTGCAGCGTCGGCCAGGGCCCCGTGCTGCCCGCACGTCTCGAGGACAACGATGTTCGACAACCGTTTCATCCGTCACGCCATCGACCGCAGCGCCGAGAACGCGCTCGACCGACGACGCTTCTTCGCAGCCGCCGGTGTCGCCGGCGCCTCAGCCGGCATCGCCGCGCTCGGCTCGTCGGTGCTCACCGCCGCCCCCGCCTCCGCCACCCCAGAGGAGGACGCCGCCGTCTCCGACGCCGCGATCCTCAACTTCGCGCTCAACCTCGAGTACCTCGAGGCCGAGTTCTACCTCCGCGCCGTGTTCGGCACGGGCCTGACCGACAGCATGATCACCGGCATCGACCCCCAGGGGCCGGTCGTCGGTGGCAAGAAGGTGCCGTTCAAGACCGCAGCCATCCGCGGGATCGCCACCGAGATCGCGAACGACGAACGCGCGCACGTCGCGTTCCTCCGGAGCGCGCTCGGGGACGCGAAGGTGTCCCGTCCCAAGATCGACCTGGTGAGCAGCTTCACGGCCGCCGCCCGAGCCGCGGGGGTCGTCGGGCCCACCGGCACGTTCGACCCGTTCGCCAGCGAGGAGAACTTCCTGCTCGGGGCGTACATCTTCGAGGACGTGGGGGTCACCGCCTACAAGGGCGCTGCTCCCCTGATCTCCAGCAAGACGTACCTCAGCGCCGCCGCCGGGATCCTCGCCGTCGAGGCCTACCACGCCGGCATCATCCGGTCGAAGCTCTACGACAAGGGCCTGCAGGTGCCGGCGAACAAGATCTCGGACGCCCGGGACTCGCTCGACGGCCCGACGGACGACGACCAGGGCATCACCACGTCGAGCGGCGCGGTGAACCTCGTGCCGACCGACGCCAACTCGGTCGCCTACGGTCGCACCGCCGAACGGGTGCTCAACGTGGTGTTCCTGACGCCGAACCAGATCGACAAGGGCGGCTTCTTCCCCGAGGGCGTCAACGGTGCGATCGTCGCCCGCGGCAACCCGGGGAGCGCGACCGGCCCGGCCTGATCCGTCTGGGCGCCGCGGGCGCGACCACGACCCGGACGGGAGGCAGGGTGCCCGCTCGCACCGAGCCTCCCGTCCGTCTCCGGTCGCCTCCATGGCACGGGTGGTTGCCTGGGTGCATGGCCAACGACCCGCTCTGGCGCCTCCCCGAGGTGCCCACCTTCACCCTCACCAGCCCCGACTTCTCCGATGGTGGCGAGCTGCCGACGTCCGCGCGCGGCAGCGACGCCGGTGGCGAGGACCGCTCCCCCGCCCTCGAGTGGTCGGGAGCTCCCGAGGACACGCAGAGCTACGTGCTCACCGTGTACGACCCCGACGCGCCGACGGGCTCGGGCTTCTGGCACTGGTGCGTGTCGGACATCCCGGGTTCCGTCACCGGGCTGCCCGCTGGTGCCGGCACGGACGACGCGCTCCTGCCCGCTGCTGCACTCCGTCGGCACAACGAGTTCGGGTCGGACACGTTCCTCGGGGCCGCGCCGCCCGCCGGGCACGGGTCGCACCGCTACTTCTTCACGCTGAGTGCGCTCGACGTCCCGCTGCTCGAGGTCCCCGTCGACGCGACCCCAGCGGTCGTCGGGTTCATGTTGCGGGAGCACCTGCTCGCGCGTGCCGTGCTGATGGGCACGCAGGAGACCCCCGCGGCCTGACCCGTCGTTCCTTCCCATCACGCTTGCAGTAGGAAGCCGAATCGCGCGTAGGAGGTCGGAATTCCCGGCCTCCTACGCGCGCTTCCGCTTCCTACGCGCGATTCGGCCCCCGGCCCAGGCCCACCCGGCCCGGCCACCCCGCACACGCGGAACGGCCGCCGTCCCGAAGGACGACGGCCGTTCTGCGTGCGGGAGTGGATCAGACGGTGGCGTCCGAGGACTCCTCGCGTGCACCACTGCCGTCGGTGTCCGACTCCTCGGCCACGACCGGCGCGAGCGAGAGCTTGCCGCGGTCGTCGACCTTGGTGACCTCGACCAGGATCTTCTGGCCGACGCCGAGGACGTCCTCGACGTTCTCGACACGCTTGCCACCGGCGAGCTTGCGCACCTCGGAGACGTGGAGCAGACCGTCGCGACCCGGGAGCAGCGACACGAAGGCGCCGAACGTGGCGATCTTCACGACGGTGCCGAGGAACTGGTCCCCGATCTCCGGGTTGGTCGGGTTCGCGATCGCGTTGACCTGGGCGCGAGCGGCCTCGGCCGACGGACCGTCGACGGCGCCGATGTACACGGTGCCGTCGTCCTCGATCGAGATGTCGGCGCCGGTCTCGTCCTGGATCCCGTTGATCGTCTTGCCCTTCGGGCCGATCAGCTCGCCGATCTTGTCGACGGGGATCTGCACGGAGATGACACGCGGTGCGGTGTCCGCCATCTCGTCGGGGGCGTCGATCGCCTCGGTCAGCACGCCGAGGATCGCTGAGCGCGCTTCCTTGGCCTGCTTCAGCGCGGCGTCGAGCACCGACGACGGGATGCCGTCGAGCTTGGTGTCGAGCTGGATCGCGGTGACGAACTCCGAGGTACCGGCGACCTTGAAGTCCATGTCGCCGAGGGCGTCCTCGGCACCGAGGATGTCGGTCAGCGCCGCGTAGCGGGTCTGGCCGTCGACGGTGTCGGAGACGAGGCCCATCGCGATGCCCGCGACCGGGGCCTTGAGCGGCACACCGGCGTTGAGGAGCGACAGGGTCGAGGCGCAGACGGAGCCCATCGACGTCGAGCCGTTGGAGCCGAGGGCCTCGGACACCTGACGGATCGCGTAGGGGAACTCCTCGCGCGACGGCAGCACCGGCACGAGGGCGCGCTCGGCGAGGAAGCCGTGCCCGATCTCGCGACGCTTCGGCGACCCCACGCGGCCGGTCTCACCGGTCGAGTAGGGCGGGAAGTTGTAGTGGTGCAGGTAGCGCTTCTTCGTGACGGGCGACAGCGAGTCGATCTGCTGCTCCATCTTGAGCATGTTCAACGTGGTGACGCCGAGGATCTGCGTCTCGCCGCGCTGGAAGATCGCCGAACCGTGGACGCGCGGGATCACGGCGACCTCGGCGTCGAGCGGACGGATGTCGGCGAGGCCGCGACCGTCCATGCGGACCTGCTCGGTCAGGATGCGGCCGCGGACGACCTTCTTCGTGACCGACTTGTAGGCACCGCTGACCTGGCCGTTGGCCGATTCCGGAAGCGAGCCGTCGGCGACCTTCGCCGCGATGGCCTCCTTGACGCGCGCCTTGAGGGCGTCGTCCGCGTCCTGGCGCTCGAGCTTGCCGGCGATCTTGTAGACGTCGCCGAGCTCGGACAGGGCGATGGCCTCGACCGCGTCGTAGACCTCGGGGGCGTACGGCGGGAAGACCGGGTAGTCCTGGATCTCCTTGGCCGACTGTGCGGCCATCTTCGCCTGCGCCTCGACGAGGACCTTGAGGAACGGCTTGGCCGCCTCGAGGCCCTGCGCGACGACGGCCTCGTCGGGCTTGGTGGCGCCGCCCTGGATGAGGTCCCAGCTGTGCTCGGTGGCCTCGGCCTCGACCATCATGATCGCGACGTCCTCGTTGCCCGCCTCGTCCGTGACGACACGGCCGGCGACGGTGAGGTCGAAGACGGCCTCGGCGAGCTGCGACGCCTTCGGGAACGCGACCCACTGGTCGCCGATGAGCGCCAGGCGCACACCCGCGATGGGGCCGGAGAACGGCAGACCGGAGATCTGCGTCGACGCCGATGCCGCGTTGATCGCGAGCGCGTCGTAGAACTCGTCCGGAGCGATGCTCAGGACGGTGATGACGATCTGGACCTCGTTGCGGAGGCCGTCGACGAACGACGGGCGCAGCGGCCGGTCGATCAGACGGCAGACCAGGATCGCCTCGGTCGAGGGGCGACCCTCACGACGGAAGAACGAGCCGGGGATCTTGCCGGCGGCGTACGAACGCTCTTCGACGTCGACCGTCAGCGGGAAGAAGTCGAAGCCCTCGCGCGGGTGCTTGCCGGCGCTGGTGGCCGAGAGCAGCATGGTCTCTTCGTCCAGGTACGCGGCGACGGCACCCTGTGCCTGCTGCGCGAGACGGCCGGTCTCGAACCGGACCGTCCTGGTGCCGTAGCGACCGTTGTCGATGATCGCTTCAGCGAACTTGATTTCGGGACCCTCCAAGAGGATGCCTCCTTGCGTCTGTGATGCAGCAGACCCGGCCTCGGGCACACGCGTGCACGTGCGCTCCACGACGCGGAACGCATGCCTGGCCAGCAGTAGAAGCAGTCGGGACGAGGTCGGCCCGCATGCCACCACCGATGACCAGCTTCGTGCCGGTCTGCGTGCGATGTTGTGTGTCGTCACGGGAAACGGTCCCCGGACGCCTCGACTTTAGCAGTCGGCGGTGAATCGGCGGCGAGGCTCGTGGCGAACGGGCGTGTCCCCGATAGCCTGCGTCCATGCGTCGATCCCCTGCCAGACGCGTACTCGTCGCGGCCGCCGTGGTCGTCGGTGCGCTCGTCGCCCCCGTCGTGACCGCTGCCCCTGCGAGCGCGACGGACTACCCGACCTGGCAGGACGTGCAGAACGCGAAGGGGAACGCTGACGCCAAGGCGGCCGAGGTCAAGAAGGTCCAGGCGGCGCTGCAGTCCGCCCAGGCCGACGCCGCTGCCAAGTCGCAGACCGCGCTCGACGCGTCCGCGAAGGCGACGAAGGCCGAGGCGGACCTGAGTGAAGCCACCCAGACCGCCACGAGCCTCCAGTCCCAGGCCGACGAGGCGTCGGCGACCGCGACGCGCGCGCAGACGCGGGCCGGCCAGCTCGCCGCGAACCTGTACCGCGACGGCTCCACGAACCAGATGACCACGCGCATCGCGACCGCGAAGAACCCGGACCAGCTGCTCTACCAGCTCGGCGCGATGGACCAGCTGTCGAGCACGTGGGCCGGCGTGATGGACGAGGCATCGGTCGCGGCGAAGACCGCGTCGTCGCTGCACGACCAGGCGAAGCGTGCCGAGGACGAGCGCGCGTCGCTCGCACAGGCGGCCGAGGAACGTTCCGCCGCGGCGAAGACCGCCGAGCAGAAGGCGGACGCCGCCGTCGCCTCCACGAAGCACCACAGCAACGAGCTCTACGCGCAGCTGGCGTCGCTGAACGACACGACCGCCGCCGTCGAGCAGCAGTACGAGGTCGGCCAGGCCGTCGCCGCCCAGGCAGCGGCGCAGGCGGCAGCAGCGCAGGCCGCCGCCGAGGCCACGGCCACCAGCCCGTCGACCGGCACCTCGTACCCGAGCACCGCCGGCGTGACGGTCGATCCCGCGGCCGCGAAGGCCTACGCCAGGAGCGTCCTCGGCAACTACGGCTGGGGCGACGACCAGTACGGCTGCCTCGTCTCCCTGTGGACGCAGGAGTCCGGCTGGCGCGCGAACGCCCTGAACTCCTCGAGCGGTGCGTACGGCATCCCGCAGGCGCTTCCGGCATCGAAGCTCGGTGCCGCCGGTGCCGACTGGCGAACGAACCAGAACACACAGATCAACTGGGGTCTGGCGTACATCAAGTCGAGCTACGGCACCCCGTGCGGCGCGTGGAACCACGAGATGAGCGTCAACCCGCACTGGTACTGACCGTGGACGTCACCGTCGAGCCGCTCCGGCACGGGCACGCCGCGGCGATCGTCGCGGCCGAGGACGACGAGACGATCCGCTGGCTGAGCGGCGGCCGCAGCACGGTCGTCGGTACCGAGACCTACGTCGACCGGCTCGCCCGCGAGGCAGCAGCCGGGGCTGGCAAACGCGCGTACGCGATCCTCGTCGACGGTGACTGCGTCGGCACCATCGACTACGACCCCGACGTGCACGACGGCCTCGACCCGGGCGACGTCAACATCGCCTACGGCATCGCCCCGTGGATGCGTGGCCGTGGCGTGACGGCGATCGCCGTCGAGCAGATCTGCGAGCGCATCCGTTCCGGAGGTGTCGGGACCCGTGCCGCGATCCGCGCCGACGTCCGCAACACCGCGTCCGCGAAGGTCGCCGAGCGCGCCGGCTTCACCTTCGTCCGCGAGTTCGCGAGCACGACCGACACCGACGCGGACGGTCGTCCGGTCCGGTTTCGGCTGTTCGTCCGCCCGCTCTAGTGGCCGAGCCCGCCGAGCAGGCTCGCGAAGTCCGGCACCTCCGGCAGGGCGTCCGCCTCCTGCGGTGACCGACGGGAGGCCCCGATCGCCCAGGCGAGGTCGGTTCCGGCCCGGCGGATGCGACCGTCCAGAGCCGCCTGGTCACCCTGGGTGCCCCAGTCGTCGGTCGCGGCGAACACCCCGGTCGGCACGACGGCCGCGCGGAGGTACGCGAACACCGGACGCATCGCGTGCTCCAGTGCCAGGGAGTGCCGCGCCGTGCCGCCGGTCGCCCCGAGCAGGACGGGCATGTCGGCGAGGGCGTCCTTGTCCATGACGTCGAGGAAGGACTTCGCCAGGCCGCTCATGCCCGCGGTGAAGATCGGCGAGACGAAGACGAGCGCGTCGGCCTCGACGACCGCAGCGGTCGCCGCTGCCAGGGCCGGTGCCTGGAAGCCGGTGAGCATCGCGTCGGTGATCTCGTGGGCCAGCGGACGCAGGTCGACGTGCACGACGCGGGGCGAGCCTTCCGTCCGGTCCTGCTCGATGGCGGCGACGGCGGACGCGGCCAGGCGGTCGGCGAGCAGGCGGGTCGACGACGGCTCGGAGAGCCCGGCGGAGACGACGGCGATGGTGGTCATGGCGACTCCCGATCTTCAATGCGTTTGCATGAACATCGTACCCAACCGGGCGTCCCCCGCAACCATTCCCGGCGACGGAGAACGCCCCGGGCCTCACGAGGAGGACCGGGGCGTTCGGTCAAGCGTGTGTCGGTCGACGACTAGCGACGCAGGCCGAGGCGCTCGATGAGCGCACGGTAGCGGGCGATGTCGACGTCGGAGAGGTAACCGAGGAGACGGCGACGCTGACCGACCATGAGCAGCAGACCACGACGCGAGTGGTGGTCGTGCTTGTGCTCCTTGAGGTGCTCGTTCAGGTCGTTGATACGACGCGTCAGAACGGCGACCTGGACCTCGGGGGATCCGGTGTCGCCCGGGTGGGTCGCGTACTCTTCGATGATCTCCTGCTTGACCTTCGCGTCAAGTGCCATAGGTGATCCCCTTTCTGTCCGTTGCGCGGTGCCCACACCGAATGCGTGAGCGCTCTTTGTCCGCGGCCGTTCGACGGCAACCTCACAAGACTACCAGACGGGCTACACGGTCCTGGCCCGGAGTCGACGACGACGCGGGGCCGGCATCAGACTGCGCACGAGCCCGACCAGCGTCGCGCCGAGCAGCCCGCCCATGCCGTTCGACAGCACGTCGTGCGGGTCGGCCACGCGGTACGGCAGCAGTGCACCCTGCGCGATCTCGATCCCAGCAGAGAGGCCGACCGCCAGCACCGCGGCGACGAACCACCAACGGCGCGGCAACCACATCGCGGCGATCATCCCGACCGGCACGAACATGGCGATGTTCGCGAGGAACTCCGTCCGGTCGTAGGTGAGCCACGCGCCACCCGGGAGCTGCTGCGCCCAGACGATCGCGTGCGAGACGAACGACTGCTGCGCGTCGGAGAACACGTGCGGGGTCAACGTCATCCGCCAGATCACCCAGGCGTAGGCCGCCGTGAGGGCGAGCAGGAGGAGTTTCCGGAGCATCCGGACAGTGTGGGTCACCCCGCTGCGCGAGACCTGGAGCGCTCCTGGGCGGGACCCCTGCCGATGCTGAGGGAACGCCTGCCCGTGGTGGTCAGGCGGGCCCTCGGGGTGGAAGCATGGGGCCACGGGTGGAACAGGGCCGCCCGGAATCGCACGAACGCAGCGCCCGACGGACAACGGTCAGACCAGGGAGGACCGCCGATGCCGGACCACGAGACGAACCGCCCGCACGGGAGCCGATTGCCGAGCGCTGCCCGCCAGTGGCTCTGGATCGGCGGTGCCGCCGTCGTGGTGATCGCCGTCGTCGCGGCCGTCGCGCTCTGGCTGCCGAACCGGGCGAACGGCCCGGACGGCCGGCACATCGTCGAACGGAAGAGCGCCGCCCGGGCCTTCCCCGGTGGTCTCGCGCGGCAGCCCGCGAACGAGAACCAACCCGGCATGCGGGAGTCGGCCGCCCGGCAGGACGGCGAGCAGGACACCGCCGACCGCATCGCCGTCATCGCGGACCAGCCGATCGCCACGTGGTTGACGAATCCCTCGGTCACCCGGACCCGTGCGACCATCCGCGACGTCGTCGCGAACGCCCGGAAGCAGGACCGGACGCCGGTGTTCGTCCTCTACAACGTGCCCGACCGGGACTGCGGGCACTACTCGAAGGGCGGCACGACCGCGGCCGAGTACGTCCCGTGGGTGAGATCTGCGGTGCGTGCGATGGCCGGGTCGAAGGCCGTCGTGCTGGTCGAACCCGACGCGATCGCGCAGATCCAGGTGTGCAAGCGGCTGCAGGACTCCCGGCTCCCCCTGCTCCGGAAGGCGGTGGACGCACTCACCGGGCACGGGCTGACGGTCTACCTCGACGGCGGCAACGAGAACCGCGTGCCGACGGCGTCGATGGCGAAGTGGCTCCGCGAGGCCGGGATCGACGAGACGCAGGGGTTCTTCACGAACGTGTCGAACTTCTACCGCGTCGACCAGGAGCGCACGTACGCCGACCGACTCGCCGATGCCGTCGGTGGTGACCCGCACTTCGTCATCGACGTCTCCCGGAACGGTCAGGGCTGGCGTGGCGACTGGTGCAACCCGAAGGGCGCCGGGCTCGGGCAGGACCCGCACGTGACCGCCGGGTCGAGCCGGCTGGACGCGCTGCTCTGGGTGAAGACGCCGGGGCTGAGCGACGGCACCTGCAACGGCGGCCCGGCGGCCGGCCAGTGGTGGGAGTCGTACGCGCTCGCCCTGGTCGAGAACCGCAAGGGCGACTGACAGGAGGCCCGGCTCGGCTCCGGTTGTCGGCCGTCGGGGGTTCCATGGTCACCATGACCTCCGCCCAGCCCCGATCCGTCGGCCGCCGATCCGTCGTCCCGCCGTACCTGCTGCGTGCCATCGCGGACGCACCGTCGGACGCCTTCCCCCGCGCGACCCCCGCCGCACGTACGGCCTTGGCCTCGCTCGCCGTCGTCGAGGCGCCCAAGCGCGAAGCACGGCTCGGCATCCGGCACGCCGCCGCGGCTCCCGACCGTTCGCCGCAGCGGAGCATCTTCGACGCGCACGGATCGACCGCACTCCCCGGCACCCTCGTCCGCAGCGAAGGAGCCCCGGACACCGGTGACCCGGCCGTGGACGAGGCGTACGCGGGCCTCGGTGCGACCCACGCGTTCTGGCTCGACGTCTTCGGGCGCGTGTCGATCGACGGCGCAGGGCTCCCCCTCGACGCGAGCGTGCACTACGGCACCGACTACGACAACGCCTACTGGGACGGCACGCAGATGGTCTTCGGCGACGGGGACGGCGAGGTCTTCGAGCGCTTCACGATCGCCCTCGACGTCATCGGGCACGAGCTCGCACACGGGGTCACCCAGTACACGGCCGACCTGACCTACCAGGGGCAGTCCGGGGCGCTCAACGAGTCGGTGAGCGACGTGTTCGGCTCCCTCGTCGCGCAGTACGCCGCTGGACAGACCGCGGACCAGGCGAGCTGGCTCATCGGGGAGGGCCTCTTCATGCCGGCCGTGCACGGGGTGGCGCTCCGGTCCATGAAGGCACCGGGCACCGCGTACGACGATCCTGTGCTCGGCAAGGACCCGCAGCCGGCGACCATGGCCGGGTACGTCGACACCGAGGACGACTCGGGCGGCGTCCACACGAACTCGGGCATCCCGAATCACGCGTTCTTCCTCGCGGCGACGGCGATCGGCGGTCGTGCCTGGGAAGGCGCCGGCGCGGTGTGGTGGGACGCGCTCACCTCGGCGGAGGTGACTGCCTCGATCGACTTCGCCGGCTTCGCCCGTGTCACGGTGTCCGCGGCCGACGCCCGGTTCGGGGCAGGCTCCCGCGAGTCGTCCGCCGTCGCCGAGGCGTGGCGCACGGTCGGCGTGCTCGCCTGATCGCCCGGCCGGACCGCGCCGCGCGGGGGTATTTTCGGGACATGCACATCGTCGTCCGCCGGAGTGGTGGGGTCGCCGGCCTCACGCGTGGGTGGCGCGTGGACACGGAGTCCTGCGACGACCCGGACGGCTGGTACGCCCTCGTCGACGCTCTCCCCCGAGAGCCGCCGGTCCGACGCCGGGGACGGGTACCGGACGACTTCGAGTGGACGATCACCGTCGCCAGGACCACCGTGCGGATGCCGGGCAGCCAGCTCGACGGCCAGTGGGCCGCGCTCGTCGACCGGGTACGTGCCGAGGGCGACCCGACCTGACGGACCCGGCCAGGGCCTCCCGTCCGGCCGGTGCGTGCTCAGCTCCGCGCAACGGACACCGCACCGTGACGATGCGCGGTGCGGTGTCCGGAACGCGGTGTCCTGGCGACCGCGGACGGGTCAGGCGACGTCGATGACCGTCAGGCGACGCGTCGGACGGGTCATCGCGACGTAGACCGCGGCGGCCGCGCGGGCCGCGTCGTCCCCGACGCCGTCCGGGTCCACGAGCAGCACGCCGTCGAATTCCAGCCCCTTGGCGTCGGCGCCGGTGAGGACCGTGACCGATCCCGGACGCGGTGACCCGAGGCTCCGGACGTCGAGGTCGGACTGCGCGAGACGCTGCCGCACGACGTCGACCTGGGCATCCGGCACGATCACGCCCATCGTCCCCGAGCCGATGTGCTCGCGCTCGGAGGCCACCGTCGTGGCGATCGTGTCGAGGACCTCGGCGCGGGACGCTCGGAGCCGCACGACGGGGTCGCCGTCGCGGACCGCCTGGTTCGCGGTGACCGTGAGCCCCGCGGACGCGGCGAACGCTCCCGCTGCCTCGACGATGGACCGCGGCGTGCGGTAGTTGACCGTGAGTTCCTCGACGCGGTGGTCGAGCGGGACCTGCGGGGCACGACCGCGACGGCGTCGAGCGAGCGCGCCGACGACGTCGTCCCAGGTGCGGGCGGCTCCGGGCGAGGACCCCTGCGCCATGTCGCCGACGATCGTGAACGAGCGCAGCGGGTTGCGGCGGGCGAGCACGCGCCACTGCATCGGCGAGAGCTCCTGCGCCTCGTCGACGACGATGTGGCCGTACGTCCACTCCCGGTCCTCGGCCGCGCGCTCCGCGGTGCTCCGCGGGTCGCCGCCCTCGGCGAAGGCGCCGGCGACCTGCTCGGCCGTGACGATGCCCTCGACCCCCATGTTCTCGATGGCCTGCCGGGCGTTCTCGATGTCCCGGTTGCGGCTCGCCTTCGCCTGGCGCTTCGCGGCACCGCCCGTCGGGTCGAACGTGCCGAGGAGCTCGGCGGCCTCGTCGAGGAGCGGGACGTCCTCGACCGTGAACGTCGCCCCACGCTTCCGCGCCAGCAGGGCACGACGTTCCGGAGTCCAGTTCGGGGTGAGGGACGCGAGCCAGTTCGGCCGGGCGTAGAGGTCCTCGAGCAGCTTCTCCGCCGGCAGCGGCAGCCACGCGGTGTTGAGCAGCACACGGGCGTCGTACGACGAGCGGATGTCCTCGCGCAGGACCTTGATGTCCGCGTCGTCGACGGTGGTGCCGCGCTCGCGGAGCTGGTCGGCCAGGAGCTTCGTCATGGCGTCGAGGGCGATCTTGTTGAACGTGACCCTGGCGACGTTGTGGGGCTTCCCACGGTCCTGGGCCCGGCGCATCGCGTCCGCGACGAGCTGCGGCGGGACGACGAGCCGTTCACCCTCGACGTCGAGGGTCACCGACTCCGTGGGGACGACCTGCCGCGAGCGGACCGCGCGGCGGAGCAGGTCGGCGATCTCGGCCGAGCCCTTGACCGCGGCGGTGTCCCGGCGGTCGTGCGTCGTCGCGTGCACACCGGGGTAGAGCGACCCGAGCGAGGCCATCACGACGCCGGTCTCGCCGAGGGACGGCAGCACCTGCTCGATGTAGGTCAGGAACGCCGGGGACGGTCCGACGACCAGCACGCCCGAGCCCCGGAGCCGCTCACGGTAGGAGTACAGCAGGTACGCGGCGCGGTGCAGTGCCACGGCGGTCTTGCCCGTGCCGGGGCCGCCCTGCACGATGAGGACGCCCTCGAGCGGGGAGCGGATGATGCGGTCCTGCTCGCCCTGGATGGTCGCGACGATGTCGGTCATCCGGCCGGTGCGCTCGGCGGTGACCGCGGCGAGCAGTGCGCCCTCGCCCTGCAGGTGCGTGCGCTCGTCGTCGTAGAGCGTGGCGTCGAACACCTCGTCCTCGACGCCGACGACCGATCGGCCCTCGAGCGAGAGGTGCCGACGGGCACGCATGCCCATCGGGTGCGCGGCGGTGGCCTGGTAGAAGGCGCTCGCCCCGGGGACGCGCCAGTCGAGCAGGAGCGGGCGGTGGTCCCGGTCACGGAGTCCCACGCGGCCGATGTACCGGAACGCGTCCTCGCCCGCGGGAGGATCGGCGACCTCGAGCCGACCGAAGACGAGCCGGTCCCCGACGCGCTCGAGCGTGGCGATGGTGTCCTCGTAGAGCTTGGCGAACGCGTCACGCTCGCTGCGGCTCTGGTGGTTCCCACCGACCGCCTGACGACGGGTCTCGGTGAGGCGTTGTCCGGCCTCGGCGGTCAGTTCGTCGAGTCGGGCGAAGAGCCCGTCGACGTACGTACGCTCACGGTCGATCTCGGTCGGTTCGGACACACGCCACCCTTCGGGACAGGGGTATCCAGTGTAGTCCCCCTGCCCCGGATGGCGGGCGCGCTACATCTCTTCGTGGGTGTCCGGGTCGCCGTCCCAGAGCCGGCCGCGCTCGAGACCGGAGATCGCCGAGACCTCGTCGTCGGAGAGCGTGAACCCGAACACGTCGAGGTTCTCGCGCTGCCGGTCGGCGTCGCCGGACTTCGGCACCGGGATCGCGCCGAGCTGGGTGTGCCAGCGCAGCACGACCTGCCCGGGGGTGACCCCGTGTGCGGCGGCCGCGGCGGTGATCGGTTCCTCGGTGAGGAGCTCGGACCGCTTCGCGAGCGGGCTCCAGCTCTCGGTGACGATCCCGAGATCCGCGTGCACCGCGCGCAGGTCCGCCTGGGGGAAGTACGGGTGCAGCTCGACCTGGTTCACCGCGGGGGCGACACCTGTTGCGTCGATGATGCGTGCGAGGTGCGCCGGCGTGAAGTTCGAGACGCCGATCGAGCGGACCTTGCCGCTGTCGCGGAGGTCGACGAACGCCTTCCAGGTGTCCACGAACTTGTCCACCGACGGGTTCGGCCAGTGGATCAGGTACAGGTCGACGTAGTCGAGGCCGAGGTTCCCCAGGGTCTCGTCGATCGACGCGTGCGCTTCGTCCCAGCCGTGGTGGCGCCCGGGGAGCTTCGACGTGACGAAGAGCTCGTCGCGCGGGACGTCCGACTCGCGCACCGCACGACCGACGGCGTCCTCGTTGCCGTAGTTGAGCGCGGTGTCGAGCAGGCGGTACCCGCTCGCGATGCCGGTGCCGATCGCGGCAGCGCCCTCGTCGCCGTCCAGCGAGTACGTGCCGAGGCCCAGAACGGGCATCTGGTGCCCGTCGTTGAGCTCGACCGTGGGGGCGAGCGGGACGGTCCCCGCCATCAGCGCACCCCGAGCAGATCGATCACGAAGATCAGGGTCTTGCCGGACAGGAAGTGTCCGCCGCCGGCCGGGCCGTAGGCGAGCTCCGGCGGGACGACGAGCTTGCGACGCCCACCGACCTTCATGCCGGGGATGCCCTCCTGCCAGCCACGGACGAGCGCCGCGAGCGGGAAGTCGATCGGCTCGCCACGGTTCCACGAGCTGTCGAACTCCTCGCCGGACTCGTACTCGACGCCGGCGTAGTGCACCTTCACGGTCGAGCCGGCGGACGCTTCGTCCCCGGTGCCCTCGACGATGTCGGTGATGACGAGGTCGGTGGGGGCCGGGCCCTCGGGGGCGTCGAACTCGGGCTTGCTGTTCAGGTCAGTCATGCGAGCCAGTCAACCAGAGACGACGGACAGCCCCCAGAATGGTTCCACCGTGACACAACCCACCCCAGCACCGCCGCGCCGCCGCGTCTTCGCCGACCTCACCCCGCTCCGCCGCTCCCCCGCGTTCGCCCGACTCTGGGCGGGCACCGCGATCGCCGGCATCGGCACGCAGATGACGACCGTCGCCGTCGGGCTCGAGGTGTACGACATCACGCACTCGACCTTCGCCGTCGCACTCGTCGGCGTGATCGCGCTCCTGCCGATGATCGTCGCCGGCCTCTACGGCGGGATGCTCGCCGACGCGTTCGACCGGCGCACCGTGGCACTGGTGTCGAGCATCGTGGCCTGGGCTGCTGTCGCCCTCATCGCGACGCACTCGTGGCTCGGCCTGCACAGTGTCGCGCTGCTCTACGTCCTCGCCACCGTGAACGCCGTCGCGGCGACCGTCAGCAACGCCTCCCGCTCCGCGATCGTGCCGAGGCTCGTCGGCACCGACCTGCTCCCGGCAGCGAGCGCCCTCGGCGGAATCGCGTCGGGCTTCCAGGTCACGGTGGGCCCCGCGATCGCCGGGGTCCTCATCGCGTCGGTCGGGTTCGCGCCGACCTACACGATCGACGTCGTGCTGTTCACGTTCGCGTTCGCCGGGGTGTTCACGCTGCCGAGGATGGCCGCAGACCACGGCGCCCTGAAGCCCGGGCTCGGCTCGCTCGTCGAGGGCGCCAGGTTCCTCCGGAAGTCCCGCAACATCACCATGACGTTCGTCCTGGACATCGTCGCGATGACCTTCGGGCAGCCCCGCGTGCTCTTCCCCGCGATCGGCGCGCTGGTGATCGGCGGTGGCGCCGTCACGGTCGGGACGCTCACCGCCGCCTACGCCGTCGGTGCGCTGCTCTCGAGTGTGTTCTCCGGACCGCTCGGCCACGTCCGCCGTCAGGGCGAGGCCGTCGGGTGGGCGATCACGGCCTACGGCGCCGCGATCGCCGCGTTCGGCGTGGTCGTCGCCCTCGCGCACGCGCTCGGAGGCCGCGCCGGCGACTCGTTCAGCACCGGGATCCTGCCGGCGCTCGGGTTCGCCGCGCTCTTCCTCGCCCTGGCCGGAGGCGCGGACAACGTCAGCTCGGTGTTCCGGAACACGATCCTGCAGGCAGCGTCGCCCGACGGCATGCGCGGCCGGCTGCAGGGCATCTTCATCGTCGTCGTCACCGGCGGCCCGCGGCTCGGCGACCTGTACGCCGGCCTGGTCGTCGCCGCCGGCATCGCCGTCCCGCCGATCCTCGGCGGCGTCGCGATCATCGGTCTCGTCGCGCTGCTCCTGCGCCTCGTCCCCTCGTTCCGCCGCTACGACGCCCTGCACCCCCACGCCAACTGAGGTCCGGTCGCCCCGCCCCGACCGGACCGGACCGGACGCGACCAGCAGGCGGACGGGGGGCGCGGGGGGGGGCCCCCCCCCGCCCCCCCCCCCGCCGCGCCCCCGCCCCCCGCGCGGGGGCGGGG